>RHLJ01000006.1 GCA_003712055.1 Balneola sp. | reverse complement strand
TTCACTGATTCAAAAGGCGTACAGAGGACTCATGCGCAAGATAAGCCAGAATGCTTAGCTAGAGGGCTAGTTCACCTCTGTCCGCTTTGAATCTATAGAGTATTTTTATCTCTTTTAAACTAAAGGCTAGGTTGGGATGGATCTACTTTATTAGTCGAAATCCGATGAGCAATCACTATACTCATAAGGCAAAGAAAGTTGAACTTTACTAAACTTCCCATCTATTGTAGGAATAGTATTTTGATGCTCAATATTTTTAAATTTTGGATAATTTTTATTTATCATATTAATAAAAGTTTCTAGTTTTTTATTATTACTTATATATAAACTATACTCAAATCTAATTGTATATTTTTTATTGTTTGTCATTAGAAATAAAATCTCTATAAAGCTATTGTAAAAATCTTTTCCTAATGGCCTTTTTCTTATTTCTATTTTTTTTATTTCTGAAATTAAGATATAGCTACACTTATTTCTTTTTTTTAAAACTAATCTATCCTTCATTGCAAATAGCTTACTTCCCATGTAAAAAATAAGCATAGGATTTATAACCGAATAAAATGACAAAAAAACTAAAATTAATAGAGCATCATATTGGAAATACATTTTAGTAAAAACAAAAATTGTCCAAGCTAGAAGTAATGGAACTAAATTGATAAATGAATATAGTTCTACTTCTCTTTTATTTTCAAAGTGATTAAGGCTTATATAATCCATATAGAGTTTAATTTTCAGTTATACAATAACAAGTCCCTTCTTCTACAGTTACTGACCCATGAGGAATTTTCTCTGAAGAGAACCACCTCAACCAAGTATTTTGGTTTGTAATGTTAAAGATATTACCAAGCAAATCTCCAGTGCTATTACCGATAGAGGTAGTGAACCCTGGTAACTTTTCTGATCTGGCCAATTTATACCATGTTGGATATTTATATGATCTTAACCAACCATTATCATAAGTAGGAGTATTTCTGATGTTATATACCTTATTTGACAACCAACTTGTTGCCGGCTGAGCTATTGCATATGATAGTCCACCAGATAATCCAGAGACTGCAGTTTCTAAATAGTTAAATTCATTCTCAGTACCAATGTTTCTTATTGATTGATCGGCAATATTCCCAAGAGCGCTAATACCTCCCGCGCTAGTACCTCCAACAAAAACTCCAGCTGTAGCTGGAATTGCAGCAATTGTTGCCCCTGTAGCAGTACTAACCATAATTCTTCCTACATCTTTCATGTCCCAATTTTTGGGGTTTAAACCTTTATCTTTAGCTACGTTGTATACTCCTACGGCCGCCCCAATCAAACCTCCCGCTACTATGTGCACCCATTCTCCATCACTATCTTTAAAAGCAATTAAATTATTTGCTCCTACTAGATAGGGGCTGTGAAATTGACCTAAAGGATCAATATTCCACCATCTACCAGTTAAGTGGTCGTAAAGTCTAGCTCCATAGTCGTACCAGCTCAAACCGAACTCGTCTTCTATCTCCTTACCATTATAGGTAAACTTATTTTCCTCTGTTCCACTTGCCAGGTAACTCAAGCCAGGGATTCTTAATCCAAATGGATAATAACTATCTCTCTGTAATAAATTGGCACTATTTAGGATATAGGGGTAGAAGGTAGCGCGTACATTTCCTAAATGGTCGGTTAAATTATACTCATACCTAAAATTACCACTCACTTCGCGTATCGTACCCTCACTAAATGAAAAGTAGCTTAAAGCGTCATCTTCATATATAAAACCAGAAGAATACTCCGTATTGACCCCAGTTCCTCCTCCAGTAGGATAAGTAGTTTGAGCAAGCTTAGTTCCCGTCGCGTCGTACAAATAAATAATCTTATTACCGTCCTCAAACTCAATGATCTCAGGCAGGTTCATCAAGTTATAGGTAATAAAATTTATCCCTTTATTGGCATCAGAAACCATATTCCCATTTAGATCATAGATATACTCAGTAGTTACTGAAAGATAATCATCTCGAAATCCTTCAGTGCCAGATATAGCATCATCAATACTTGTAATTCTGTTGCCAATCCCATTGTATGTATAATTCAAGCTATCAATAAAACTACCTTGATTCCTTCTTGACAAGAACTCCAAATTCCCATTCAGATCATACTGATAATTGGTACCATGAGCGTTTGGAGTAAGGGAAGAAAACTCATCCTGACTATCACAATTCTCTACATAATTTGCATTAGAAAGTTGATTAAGCCCATCATAGAAATAATCGAAACAATGCCTGCCCCCACTATCCCGCCATTCCATATTGGTGATGTTTCCACTATATAATCCCGCGTTTGATCCACTTGCAGCGGTGGAATTATAACTTAAACGATAGGCGAATAAATCGTTATTACCGTAGGTAGGATCAACCAGGTTGTCAGGATTATTTATGCTCTTAAGCCATCCCCGTTCATTGTACAAGTAATCCAGGGTTTGAGAATAGGGAACCGTACCCTGTACTTGTGATGGATCATTATGAAGATATTTCTTCCAAATCTGGCCAAGCTCATTATAACTCAGCGCCGTGATTTTTTCTTCCGTACCATTATCAATCTGATGGTACTGCGAAGAAAGTGTACCATTAGTATTATACTCAAAACGCTCTCTAATAGTGATGTTTTCACTTGCAGATTGATGCTTAGCAATTGTTTTTGAGATAAGCCCATCAAAAGTATATAAGATCCAACTCTCATCGGTACCTCCTACATGATTCGTACTCTTTGTATAAATGGAATTTCCGTATTTATCATAGAAGGTTACTCCTTGAAGATATTCCCCATCCATTATTTCTGTTGGTACGGCTATATCTGAACTACCAATATGGACTTTCTGTCCCGGATTCGTGTTGAACCCAGGTAAAAGTCTTATTTGGTAGTTATTATTCGTTGATCCAATGTAGTACACTTCATCAGCAGTGCTTACATCGCTGGAATCGTATTCTCCAAAGTCATTTATATATACCTGACGATCATTTAACACTTTCGTTAGAGTACCCGTTACCATCCCATCCGTTCTGTTGAGATCAACTTCATATTCAGCGAGGTTATTTCCTGAAGGAGGGTCAAAGTCAGCATGCTTCACAAAATTTTCATCCGGAGTGCCATCATAATTAAAGTCGTAGTCATCATACCAGGTAACCGTCCATATCTCAACCCCATTATATCCCTGCGGAAATGCCTGGTCATTGGTATACCCATGCTGCGCACTAAAACTTAGGGCAGATCTGTTTTCCCAATAGTTGGTCTCACTTTCAAGATGATCCTGCATCCCCTGCCGGGTTTGTCTTGAGGTATTCGATTCTCTGTAAAGACCTGTAATAATGGATCTGCCACGGATATCATACTTGATAAAAAACCAGTCATTATTGACACGCATATTACCATCCTGGGTAAGCGCTACTCTTCCCAAATTATCATATATGGTGTACACCCAATCCGATTCGGGAATCTTTTTCTCAATAACCCTGCCATATACATCATATCTAATCTCGGTAAGCCAGTTTTCCCTAATAGAAGTAGGCCCATCTTCTGATAATGTAATTGTACTACTGGCCCTATTTCACTTACTGCATTTGGTGGTATAATAAATCGCAGGTTACTATTCTCATCGTATACATAATAGGTTTTAACCGGATTGGTTTGTCCGGGTCCAAGATATAGAGGTGTTCGCTTGACGATTTCTTACTTGGTCTAGATATGAAATTCTCCAAACGAATATTTTTGTGACTCAATTAAACTAAAATTACTAAGCCTATTATTTTCAATCATTTTTTTGAAAAATTCCGATACAAAGAAAACTCCTTGCCCAATCGAAGTAGTAAAGAAAATATCACTGGATATTTGTTCTTTATGCAAAAAACTCACTCCATTAATCTTATCAATTATACTCCCCCCTTTTTGGCAAAAAGAACACTTGTCTATCTTTGAAAATATGAAACTAGAATAATCAACATAGGCATTTATAATTTTGATCTTTGGGTAGTAATATTTTTCTTTTAAAAGATTCCCCCTATAAAAAATATCCACGCTTCGAAAATTACTTAGCCCAGTCAATCCAGAATTCTCATATAAGTTCAATACTCTCTCGGAGAGTATAAAACCTACATAAGTACCAAATATAAAATCTCCAAGTGCCTTAGATGAGACCCTAATACTCAATGGAGATAACCATTCCAACATACTAATAGGATGTCCACAAACTTTACAGAACTCTGCTTCTCCAGTATTGAAGTCACCATCTTTTTGTTCACCGTAAGCAAATTCGTTGTCAGAAAAAAGCTTATTTGTATTTGCAAAAAAGTACATCTAATTATTTGATTAAATTCACATTAGGTATCCTAGTCCTAAGCCATTGTTGTTGATGTAGATTATGTAAATATTTCAAAAAATCTTGCCTCGAAGCAGATGGATTATTTTGGACCCACTTAACAACTGTTTCATCGTATAATCGATGCCACTTTTGATATCCTTTATGAGCATCCGCATTTAGAGCCTTATATACATAATCATCTCGTTGGAAAACATTTTTTAGTTTTGGATGAGAGTTAAGAGCCCTTAAAATCTTTCTTGATAATAAGTGATGCTCTTGTCCTGTTGCAACTACTTTTCTAAAATTTAATGCATTTAATACTCTTCTTGACCTATTTAACTTATTAATTGAAGAACTTATACCAGCTCCACCTCCTATAAATATCGAAGCTGGATTATCACAAACACATAAAGAAATTGTTTCCATTTCATATTCACTTATTTCGCCAGGCCAATAATCAAGAAAAATTATTGGCTTGGACCATGTATTATACCAAGGAGTACGAGAGTTAAAATCGGCTTGTACATCAGATAAGAAGCGACCAACATAGGAATAACCATCCGGAGTATCACTTTCTGACATTACATTGGCATGCCATTCATATGCTCCTGTTTCAAGATTCCTTACCCAATCTAAAGGTGCAGCTCCATCAGGATCGATAAATCTCATTGGGTTATTAAAAGAATAATTATAAGGACTAAACTCCACATCCAAAGGATCAACCGCCCACCACCTGGCTACAGCAGGATCATAGAATCGCACCCCATAATGGTACCAATCCAATCCAAACTCGTTCTCTAGCTCTTTGCCGTTGTAGGTGAATTTGTTCTCCTCACTTCCGGAGGCTATATAAGAAAGACTTGGCATCTTTAACCCAAATGGATAATAACTATCCTCCTGAAGTACGAGCGGCGTACCGCCATGGTACACCGTAAAGGTTGATCTTACATTCCCTAAATGATCTTTAAGATCATATTCGTACGTGGTATTTCTTACCCTTCCCTCAGAAAAGGTATAGAAACTCAGATCATTATCTTCATAAACAAATCCGCCAGAATAATCCGTAGTAACCCCAATTCCACTTACCGGTTGTGTAACTTTAGTGAGTTTTGTACCAGCAGCATCGTACAAAAAGGATAATTTATTCCCATCGTGAAAGGTAATCTGCTCAGGCAGATTCATATAGTTATACCTGATAGATAATATTCCTTTATTTGCATCAAAGGTCATATTCCCATTTTCATCGTACCAGTATTCATCTGGATTTACATTAACTGTGTTGTTAATAAATCCATTAGAGGGGTTTGTAGCGAGATCATCTATCCTATAAATCTGATTCCCTTTAGTGAAGAGACCTCCATAGAAATAGGACAAATCGTCAATCAACGTTCCACTACTTCTTCTTTTAAGCGTACTGATATTGCCATTTAGGTCGTAAGTATATTCTGTTCCATAACCATTATCAGAACTTGAACTACCTCCAATAAATGAAATATAATCTGCCTTCGTAAGCTGGTTCAAACCATTATAAGTATATGTATACCTTTGTCGATACGTTTGTTGACTATTCCACTCTTGTTCGGATATATCTCCATTGGGGTTGTAAGTGAGTTCATATGCAAATACGTCATCATTTAAATGATATCTGTCATTAACACTTTCCAACCAGCCTCTTTCGTGATAGGTATAATCCAGTGTTTGTACAAAAGAAGAACCATTAAAGTCATCCAGTTCTTTCTTTATTACCTGGCCTAATTCATTATAAGTCAACTTTGAAATCAATCTTCCATTATGATACTCTTCAATTAACCTACCTTGTGTATCATGCACAAAGTTCTGAGAAATATTCACTGTGTCAGTAGAAGAAACATGCTTTGTTCTTGTCTCAGCAACTAACCCGTCAAAAGTATATAAGGTCCAGTTTTCGTCCGTGCCTCCCACATGATTTGTACTCTTAGTGTAGATAGAATTTCCATACTGGTCGTAAAAAGTGACTCCTTCCAACCAGTTTCCCCTATCAAAATCATCAAATACCTCGATTGGAACAACGTCGGGACCTCCAATTACTACCTTTTGTCCGGGGTTTGTTGAGAAACCTGGTTTTAACGTAATGGAATAATTCTCATCTACCCCGATATAATACACTTCATCGTTGGAAAAATTGTGAGCATCATACTCTACAATATTCTCTTCTATAACTTTCCATTGATTTAATACCCGGGTTTTACTTCCAGTAACTAAGCCATCTACCCTGGATAAATCCACTTCATAATCTACTAGATTACTTCCTGTAGGAGGGTCAAAATCTATATGCTTTACAAAACTTTCATCCTGGGTACCATTACTATCAAAATCGTAATCATCGAAATAAGTAATACTCCATAATTGGACTCCTGCTTCAGTTCCCCCTTTGGGGAAGGCTAGGTTATTAGTATATCCATGATTTATATCAGGATCAGTACCATCTCTCCTCTCCCAAAAGGTAGTTTCTGAAAACACCTTTGCTTGCATTTCTTCTCGAGTATCAAGTAATGCATCATTTTCAGTATACACTCCCGTAACAATTGCTCGCCCTCTTATATCATACTTGGTAAAAAACCAGTCACCGTTTAGACGCATATTTCCATCCTGGGTCAAAACAACTCTTCCTAGTTTATCATATACTGTATATACCCAATCCGCTTCTGGGATTTTCTTTTCAACCAACCGACCATATCCATCATAGCGCATTTCTGTTAACCAATTTGAGCGTATCACATTATTCTCGGTCCAATTCAGAGGGAATGTAGGTGTTCCTATTGCTTCGACTCCTTCCGGAGGAATTATAAATCGTAGATTTCCGAAAGTATCGTATACATAGTAGGTTTTAACAGGAGTATTTATATCCTGATATCCTACTTTTAAAATTTCTCTTCCCTGACGGTCAACATACACCTCGGTTTTATTATCCACTTCGTCACTAGTAACAATAACTGTTAATTCATTTGCTGGATAATAGCCTTCGCCAATAAGATCACCAACCATGGTTTCTAATTCATTAGAATCCTTAAGTCCATTATTATTTATATCTGTATCTATTTTCCATTTTATTACAGCATCTGCTATTGTATTCAAGCGACTTTCATTCTCTATAGAATATTGCCCAGGTTGCCAATCAGCTCCAGGAGCCCCTTGCTCTTCAACTGTAAGCAATGGAGATTTTCTATTTACAGTCACCGAGTATGGATGAGTATTTACAGCTACATTAGAGGATGGGTTATTAAAAAAACGTTGCTGAGCCTCAATGGCTGACTCCTTAAATTCAACGGTACCTTCACTAGTTGGATATGCTAAATAGGAAGTGGTCGAGAGTCCTGTTTTATCGTAGGTTATGGGATTTACCATATGATCTCCTGCAGTAGTAGAATGAAGTGTGATAGATTGCCGTACTTTCCCCAATCCATCTGCGTAATTTACCTGATCAACGATGTTTCCAGAAGTCGAGGTTAAAAGGTCAAATGCCGCCTCAGTCTGCGCTGGAACCCTTGCCGTTTTAGTACGAATATAATTCAGATTAAAGACTCCTCCCTCAGGGTTAGATACCGATACTACATCTGATTCCGAAATTAACCCTCCCCCGGTTTCTTCAACAACAATTCTATAATCTCCAGTATTTGACCATGACTCTATTACCCATTGATTACTTGCATTTAGAGACAAAGGAGTAAGACTACCTGAATCCATATCTTCTAAATGAAGAGTATAGCTGGTGAGATTTGTACTAATCTGAACATTTACTTCTGAGCCGGTCACATAATTTCCTGCTACAGGCTGTACTACATTTAAATATGGGGCTTCATTTATCTGGAAGTACGGCGTTTCCGACCAATACGCGTAGTACAATCCACCACTTTGGCTTTGTCCAATACGAATTTTATAGCTTCCAGCCGTTAAAGAGCTAGGCACTGTCCAATCATAAGAACCCGTTTGATGTGGAGAGGTCATATCAATTATGGTAACCCATGAACCGCCCTGTATTTGATATTCTATTCTTATATCTAATACACCTGCATAAATATACCAATCAATGGTACAAACTTGTCCTTGAGTACATACAGTACTAGCATTAGGACTGTTGATTACTTGACCTTGAGCGAAAAGTGAATCTGTATTCACTGATAGCAAAAATAAAAAAACAAAACTAAATGAAGTGACGGTTATTTCTTTGAAAATTTTCATTATAGTTCCCCCACAAAAATAGTTGTTGTTCTCTCTGATGTTGAATTAGTTGTATCAGTAACTTTTAGTCTTACAGTCACACTTCCTATTGGCTCTTCACTTAGTTCAAGTAAACTAGAATTAGCACCACTTATAACATTCCATTCATCATTCGTTTCATCATATCTACTCCACTCATAAGTAATCGCTCCAAGCGTATTTGAAGTAAAAGCCTCAAGTGAAACGTCACATACAACATTAGGAGCAGGCGGATCTGCAAGTTTTGGAACTGGTAATACAATATCATCCGGAGTTTTGCAGTCCATGATGCTAGGTTCATCAAATGTAATATTTATAGGGACCCCGATAGAAACCTCATGAATTAACTTCCTACTAATATCATCTGAGTTTTTTAAAGCTAAACTAACCGTAAAGTTTTGCGCATCATTATAAGTATGGGTAACTGAATTGCTACCTGTACTTTGAGCACCATCACCATCTCCAAAACTCCAGATATATTCTGACAATGAAGCATCTGAATCGTCAATGGTATTTTTAACTGTAAATGTTACCGGACTAGAAACCGTAGGATTATCCGGAGAAACAGCTATGTAAAATTCTCCTGAGTATCCATACTCATTTTTAGACAAGATATTGTTCTCGAAATCTCTTGTAAGTTTTAATCTACCGACATCATCATATTCATAAAAAGTAGTTCTATGATTGGGGCTTGTCATTGTTTTTACTTTCCAGGTAACAGGATCGTAGGAGAAATAGCTTATGGAAGCATACTCAGGAATAATAGTAATATCATCTATATACCCATTTCCGTTTACATTAATTGCCCCCCCGGGATTAAGACTTTCCTTGATTAACCTCCATCGAGCTGGACTTTCGGCGGGTATGGTCTTGCCATTAATTGTTGTAACAGCGGTGGTATACAACCAAAGATAAGCTTTATAATTACCACCAAATGAAGGAGTTGGTGGAGCTTGGGCTATATTAAGACTTCCATTAAAGAATTTAGCTGATTCGCCAGTCCTACCAGCAGAGTTACTCTCGTCTTCAAAATCTAAATAAATAACCTCAGAAAACTTGGCGTTTGTTGCTACGGCTTTTACAAGACTATTATTACCATCATCGTATATAACCGAGTTGAAAGTTCCGTCTTTATTAGAAGACTCTATTACATTGCCAAAGTTATCATACTGATTAATATTGGATGTCATCTCCCAGGGTTTAGAAGAAGTAGCAAAGACGTAATCAGATTGGCTATATCCAAGATCCGTAGCAGGAAAAGGGAGATAAGCAAACCCAGTAACATATTGATAGCTGTCATTCTTTCTCCAGACATTCTCATCACCCCATTGAGACCAGGTATTTACAGAACTTGCAATAACATCTTCATTTGGAAAAGGATATTGCTTCAATATCTCAACATCATTTATATCAGCAATAGAATAACTAAGTGATGCTTCATCTGTTCTGAACGTTTTGCTTTCAAAACTTTGAGAAAGCATATTCTCGGTTTTCATCCCCGAATACTTCCACCAAGCCGGAGTAGTTTGATCTATTAGAAGCTCTCCCGCTTCCTCACTTTGAGTTACATTTACTAATGCCTGACCCGTATGTTTATCAAATCCTATAATTCTGGTCTTTTTAACCAGTTTATTTGACTCTACTATGTCAGTATCGTTTTCATATTCAAATTCTTCCACTGTTTGAGCGAATTCGAATACATTGTAATTGATTCTCTCTATTCTTGTTGTTTCCCAGTTACCATTCGTAGTCTCGTGATATGAAATATATTTTTGCTGTGTACTTCCGAGAGGCTTACTCAAATCGTTATCTGCCACAAAATTCTCGCCTAGTACATTTGCTGACTCTGTTAGCTTGTCACTAAATTGATAGTGATATTCTGTTCTGCCTATAGGTCTAAAAATGGCATCCGAAGGAGCATCATTTATCTGTTCATAGAATGTAGTTGCCTTAGGCTTTCCATAGATACCAGAATAGTCTTTTATAGACAATATTCTATCATCTGAATCAAACTCATTGGTTATTTCAACAGTGTACTGATGATCTTTTGCAGTATAGAATTCAAATTCGGTATAACCATTAATGGGATTGTCAAATTCATCCACATTCATTACTACTACATTTGAATAAAGCACACCTGGGGAAGGTCTACCATAGGAGTACTCTCCATTCATATGGTATGAATCATACTTTTTATCGAAAGCCGTTCCAGTTGATACAATTCCGTAGTTTAATGAAGTAGCTGAAATATCAGTTTCAAATAACCCGTGTTTTTGATGTAATGCAGTTCTAGGTAGAGATGCTATAACCCCACTTGAAATATTTCCATTTTTATATAAATAAAGAGTTTTTTGGAAGTTAGTACCATCTTTTGAAGTAATAGATTTGACACGACTTCCTCCCCCATATACCTGATTTTTAAGGATACCCAACTTATAAGTATATATCTGATCATACTTATCAAAAGCTGTCCCATCTCCATTTGTATAGCTATCCTCTTTTACGTAGGTAGAAATATCTTTATCAAATTCATAGCTTGGAAGGGCAGGGATGATATCTATATAGGTAAAAACATCATCTATAATTCCCTGACTTATAATAGTATTATTACTTGGATCCCCAACTTCACTATAAACTGTTACCCTCTTTTCAATAAGTATCAGCTTATCACCCAACTCCATATTCAATAATGGAGAACTAGGAGTGCTAATAAAAAGGAAATTCCCTGATGCATCGGCTTTGTTAAGGTCAACTAATTCGGATGCACTTACTTCTTGCTCATTATTCAGATAGAAATAGTCATCGCTTTCATATTCGATCCCTATATTGGCTCCATTTGGGGTAGTTATACTAGTAAGACTCCACGCTGCTGATTTATCAGCTCTGTTTTTATTTTGTGGTGTTTCCCTTATATAATTCGCTCTGTCTTGAGGAGTAAGAGTATTGTCATAATCTGGATCTCTGTAAACTCCCCATCTATCTATGTCTTCAATATGATAACCCGGATTCATCCCTGAAAAAGGAGCATCATTATTTGCATATTGAAATCTATATGGAGGAAAAGCCAATGTGCTATTTCTTCCTTTAAAATATATCGCTTTAAGGGTTAGACTACCTTCATCTGCTCCGTCACTTACATTTGCAGTAGAACCATTGGTATTAGGTCTGAGAGAATAATCATATTCAAATGAAATAGATTGA
Organism: Balneola sp.; assembly: GCA_003712055.1. Taxonomy (NCBI): domain Bacteria; kingdom Pseudomonadati; phylum Balneolota; class Balneolia; order Balneolales; family Balneolaceae; genus Balneola; species Balneola sp. The sequence continues at coordinate 262,467 of RHLJ01000006.1, read as the reverse complement.
ATTACTTCGTTTGATATTTTTTCTTTTAATGAAATTGAGGAAAGGCTTTTTTGATAATTCTTCTGGGCATTCATGATTTGATCCATTTCCAGGTAAGCAATAGAAAAAACACAAAGTACTTGAGGAGGATTTGAATTTGGTACTGATAGACATGAATAAGAAGTTGTCAAACCAGTACCACCATCTATTTCAGTAACATCTTTAGCTGGATCATAATCAACTATCCCTGTGTTATAAGAAATTGTGGTTTCGTTTGTAGGATTATCGTAATCCGGTTCACAAACCTGGCCAGCACTACAACCAACTGCATATCTGCGGACAGTTACAAACGGATCTCCAGGATTCAAATAATCTTCAACCCATGAAAAATCGCCTCTAAAATCATACACCCCTGCTTCACTACCAATTACACCTTGAGGATAATTCACAAAATTAAGGCTTTGAGTTGGCGACGTTTTCTTTTTCTGTGCAGGTGTAAAGGATGCTATATGGGTCTTTGTCTCAACAGATGACAGATACTTAACATCTCTTATACCAGCACTAAAAGTCTTGGCAGATGGATCTTCTGTAGGAGCAGTGCCTTGAAAGGGAGCGCGCCAAACTTCTGCATTGTCATCCTGGGTATAATTAAACTTAACCCAATACCCCCAATCCTCAGGGCCGTAACCAGATGGTGGTCGATCTACATAGTCACTCCCTTCTACTGATGTCAATAACCAGGAAGTACCGAAAGTTGAATTAAGTGAATTCGTGTTCTTTAAGATACTTCCATCATCATTGACTTCTACCTCAGAATACTGGAAGTAGTTATTTATACTTTCTTCATATACATAAGTACTACCATCACTTTTTATTACCGAAAAACCTTCTAATCTACCACTAGATGACTCTTCCGAAATAATGATACTAGACTGAACTCTTTCGTTATCAAAAGAATTTAAATTTTCTCCCCAGCTTGCATCTGCACTTTTATTTATAAAATTAAAGCCTTGATCATTCAAAAACCTATATCCTACCTGATCAACTCCGTTAAAATCGTATGGAATTGAATTAATCGTTTTAGAAAAATGAAGTTCACCTTTTTTCTCTCTTTCATCATGATCTTCCATGATAAAGGCACGATGGTCAAAAGATTGAAACATCCCCGAGAAGCCTTGAGAAGCTACACTAAATACATCGTTTGCTGGAAAAAGATATTTACCTGAGGCAATTCTTTCATTCTTTTGCCCCTCAGTTTTATTTAAAAACCCATAACTAGGTTCTACATCTAATTCATCCAGATACCACTCCCATTCTGAGTATCCTAAATTTAGCGTAAACCCATAGGGTGTTGGGATGGGGAGAAAAAAACTAAATGAGTTATATGTTCCACCTCCTGCAGTGGTAGAAGTAGAAAAACCACTTCCTGCAATCCCAAAATTAGCGCCTTTCTGATTTGAGTTAAGAGACATTCCAATACTTCCTGCCTGGAGTGAAAGGTTAACATTATCTCCATTTGAACTTATTCTTGGAGAAAAAGGCAGGTTATTAGCACTAAAACTTGCACCTTCTGTGCCAATAGAAATTCTAGATTTTCCAGCAACACTTGCATACCCATTGAGACTAAACTTTTCTTTTTGGTGATAACCAAATTCGACTCCTAATCCAGTTTCAGATCCAGGCCCACCTGATTTTATTCCCAAACTTACCGTTCCTCCAAAACCTCTATGAGTATCATACTCCATGTTCAATCCATAACTTCCGAAACCAGCTCCTATTGAAACTCCCCAACCGCTTCTTTTGTCAGATTTATAGGTAGTTTTAACTATATCCCCATCATAGTCATCCGGGTATCCACTAATAGTTCTGTTAATTGCTCCTGGATTTAAGGTCCATCCCAGTCCCACCCAGGTTGCAGGTTGGTTGGGGCCAATACCGGAGTGGTAACTAAGCACAATTGGGTAGCCACCCTCTGGTCCCGGGACTTCCATGAGCGGTATGGTATACACAAAATCCCCAGTAGCCAGGTTTACCACATCGGTTACATCCACTGGCTCAAACTGCATGGCTTCGGGTTGTACCGGTCCTTGTGCCCAGGTATTGCTAGTTCCTATGAATAGAGTTACTGCACATAGCAGCATTGTGATCTTGACTGAGTTCTTCATGATGGTGTGTATGGTTGGTATTGGATGCTTGGTTCTCATTCTCATGATTGACTAAGAGTTGTTGTGTTCCAGACTTTGATTGGTATAAATAATGGTTGGAAAAGGCATAGAGAATTTCGCCTGTACTTTTCCGGTTCCTAACCCAAATTCGTTGATTTCCAGGAGCAGATAATCCTGCTTCATAAGTTGCTCCCCATTCCATTCTTTTGGGAAGGTGAGTAAAAAGGTTCGTGAAGGGGATGTTCCATAATTTCGATCCATTCGGTAATCGACCACAGGTATTTCGGTGCCATCTGGCAATTGGAGGTTAATCTCGTCCTTGATGCCAAAAAGCAGTTTTTGGAGCCACTGGCTATAACTGTTAAAACCCTGCCCCATTTTGGCGTAGATTAAGTCGGTATCATCATTGGGAGTAATAGTCAGTTTAAACTGGTGCACCGACTCATACCCTTTTCGGTATTGCTCCAGGTAACCCAGCTGCCGGCTGATAGCTTCTTCATTGGCCTCTCGCTCTTTCAATTCTTCCAGGTATTCATACTCCCGGAGTAGTAGGAATTCGGACGGTAAATAATCGATCTGGAAGGTAAAATCACCCTGGCTTACCTGTTTACTGAGCTCAGGGGGAGGATTGGAAACAAGCTGCTGTAGCTCCTCCAGGCTATCTACTTCATAGTTTTTGCATTGTACAAGTAGTAAAGCAAAAGCAACGAGAGCGAAAGGAAGATATGTGAGCTTACGTTTACTCATCTCCTTCCAGGTAGTTGATAAAGTCCCAGGTAGCATTTACCGTTTCCGCTCCATAGAGGATATTTCCTCCCTGTACCGTACCAAAAACCAAGGAGTAGCCATATTCTTTGGCAAAAGCTTCTACCCGGTTGTTGATGGTGGCATATACCGGATCCATAAGTTCGGCTTCCAGTTCGGCAGCTCGCTGGTTCACGGCCTGACTATATCGCCCTAGTTCCTGTTGCTTTTGCTGCATGGTTTGAAGATGGGTATCTCGTTGGGATTGGCTCCATCCTTCTGCCTGTTCCACCAGCTCTGTGTTTAATGCTTCCAGTTCATTATTTAGGGTGGTTACATTGGCTTGCCACTCTTCAATTCTGGTATTGAGTTCTTCCCTGGCTTCCTTTGATTCGGAGTACTCCGCCAATAGCACATTACTTTCAACAAAAGCAATTTGCTTGGGGGTGATGAACTGGTATACACTTAATCCCAGCGCGATTAATGCTATAACAAGCACCCCATATAAAAGTGAGCTATTCGTACTGGATGGATTACTATTCGACATAAGGTATAGTTATTGGTGATGGATTCTATGTTTTACTCTTCATTGCCTTGTTCCAGGCGTTCTATTCTTTTGATGAGCTCGTTAATTGTTACTTGTAGATGGTTATTTATTGCTTCCTGCTCTGCTAATTTCCGGATCAACTTTTCCTCCGTCTTTTGTCCTTTGTCGATCGCCTTTTCCTGAACAATGAGATGGAGCGTCATTTCCTCAATTTTCTTGAGTAGAAGCTGCTGCATTTCTCCCAGGAGTTGGCCTTCTTCTTCTACTTCTTCGGCTGAAGGTATTTCCGGTAAATGGCCCTTGGCTTTGATGTAGGCTTCAATTTCTGCCAGTGTGCTGAGTTCGTAATCGGCATGGAATACATAATCAGGCCAGCCGGTTGCTTCTACAATTACTTCTTTAGAGCGTATAGAACCGTTTACTTCGAGTTTGTTGCCTGGGGTAGTTGTACCTATTCCAATATCCCCAGCAGATGTAACTCTCATCGCTTCAGTAACATTTTCCCCTGTAGTTGAACTTGCATCTCCGCCCACGCTTAAAGCAAATCCTCCATTGCTCAATGTTCCTAACCGTAAGGAGCCCGAGTTATCGGTTAGAGCAATTTGTGTTCCGCTATCTGTGCTTTCAAAGGCAGAAACAACATCCGTAGTTGAGCCATTAACATGTAATAATCTCGATGGATTTGTTGTTCCAATCCCAACTTCCCCACCCGTAAAATAGGAATCACTAGTGGAATGTAATCTTACTTTTACTTCGTCATCGGCGTTGTAAATATCCATTCGATTCCCAGCCCCTCCATTTGACCCTAAATAAAACTGTGTTTCTTCGCCTGAAGAACTATTCCTTTTGAAATAATAATGAGCTCCCCATCGATTTTGCTTAAAAGTGGTGGTTCCAGATCCGCCATCAACATAGTTAATCATAAAACCAGAGGTATTGGAAGTACTGAATTTGCCTACCCCGAAGCTTCCATCCACTTGCAAATCAGAGTATGGGTTAGTAATACCAATTCCAACTTTTCCAGTAGACTGTTCAACATATAGTTGTCCAGAATTCACATTGAAATTACTATTCGAAATTAGAATATCATCTATAATTGCTCCTCCTTCTATTCTGAATCTTTCCGAAGAAGCTCCTGTGTTTGTTCGCGTATAGAACGCGTGGTTATAGTTTCCTCCGTTTGCAATTGTGTAATAGGTATAGTCTGTAGTTTTTCCATAAATACTTCCACTAAGTTCTATACTTCCATCTATATCTAGTTCTCTCATAGGATTCGTTAGACCGATCCCAACATTCCCACTTTCATTGATAATCATTCTATTGTTAGAACCGGTACGAAACAGAAAACCATTGGTAGCACCTGAATTGGTATAGGAAACATCAAACACATATCCATTGAGTAAGTCTCCATCGCCTGTTCTTTGAGGAAGAATTTGGAGTGTTCGATTACTGGGATAGGAGTTCATCAAAATCTGTCCGACCGTATTTCCAGTACCGGGAGTCGAAAAGGTGCTGTCGCTTGAAATTAGTAGTGAGTTACTTTGTGCATAACCCAACCCCGTACTAATAATTAGAATCAAAAAAGTAGCTATAAAGGTTTTCATGATGGTCTCTAGTTTTGAGTTTCTAGTTGTTCTAGCCTTAAAGTGATTTCTTTAATGAGCTCTTGTTGCTTGTTCAATAGCTCTTGTTGAGTACTTATCACCTTCTCCTGATTAATTGTGTATAGTGTCAACTCTTCAATTTTTTTGAGCAGGAGTTGCTGCATTTCTCCCAGGTGTTGTCCTTCTTCTTCTACTTGTTTGGCAGAGGGTACTTCCGGTAAATGGCCCTTGGCTTTGATGTAGGCTTCAATTTCTGCCAGTGTGCTGAGTTCGTAATCGGCATGGAATACATAATCAGGCCAGCCGGTTGCTTCTACAATTACTTCTCTTGCTCCAATCGAACCTTCTACTGCCAGCTTGTGCGAACCCATTGTTAAAGTACCTATACCCACTCCTACATTGGTTCCTGGCATTAGAGTAATCTTTCCATCATCATGTGCAGAAGCATCAAGCTTTAATTGTTGGGTAGCATCACTAGTACTGATATCAAAGGTTCTCCTTAGGTCATCATAATTGGAATGCATGGTACCATAGAACCTCTCATTATTGTCGTATCCATAGATTCTTAATTGCCTTCTTGTTCCATTGGCCGCTACTTCGCTTCCTATGTACACATCTCCTCCATCCACATCGAGTTTAGAAGCAGGAGTTGTAGTACCTATACCTATATTACCAGTACTCTTATCAATTCTCATTCTTTCCGTATCACCCGTTTGAAAGATTATATGCCTCCTATTGGAATCATTTTCACCGGAACTAAATACCATATCGTCAAATCGCGATTTAAATGTCCATGTTCCAAAAACCGAACCTCCCACACTATATATCCTGTTATTGCCACCGCTAGCGCTCAAAAACTGAATTTCATTCGTTCCTAAATCTATATTTCCGCTAAAAGTGGCCTGACCCGTCTCGGAAATTCTAAATATCTCTCCACTAGCTCCTACCCCTCCGGCGTATAATCTCCACTCATCTGAATCAAATCTGAGTGTACTTAGTGCGGTTGTACCAAGTTCAAGTTGTTGACCAATATCGCTCGCCTGGTTCAGGTTACCTAATAACCCTGTAGACCTAATTGTACCTGACACATAAAATGTACCATTGGTGCTGGCGGTTCCAATGCTAACACTTCCAGCATTATAATAGATATTGCTTCCTGAAGTAGTCCATTGCGCATTAACAGATGTAGTTATTCCTAAGAGGGCTATAATTATCCCAAAGATTACTCGCTTCATCTCATTTCTCCTTTTCTAATTTTTCTATTCTTTCTAGTAATTCTTTAATGAGCTCGTCTTGAGTGTAGTTATTCCGAGGAGGGCTATAATTAACCCGTAAAAAGATCGTTTCATATCCTTTGATTTTTTTGATTGCTAAATAACCTATAGAAGAGTATTTCTTAACCGAACAGACGTTTAGTATCAGATGCCCTTTTCTTAACCACGGTTTTCCAGACTACACAATATCCGCTAAAACTTGAAGGCTACTCTTTCTTCTTGATTTTTTGTTCTGCCAAAAGACTAACCATTTTGAATCAAACTCCCAAGTCGGTAACAATAATTTATTCTCATGTCGATTTTCCCGGTTCTCAGTATTGAAAAACCAAATTTTGATTCTCAAATTTGAAACGGCGGATCAAAAGTAGCTCATAAAGTTTTTCATTCTTGCGCGTAAGCCAGGGCTAAAGAACCGTTTCTTTATATACTTCTGATACTGTTGTTATTCCCTCCAAGATGAGTCTAGTTCCTGTCTCCCTTAAGCTTATCATTCCCTCTTTTTTTGCCTGCTCTTTTATGTCCATGGCACTGCTATTTGAATTGATAACCTGAGATAGCGCATCTGAAATTGGAAGAATCTCAATAAGTGCAATTCTTCCTTTATACCCTGTCTGATTGCACTTTTCACAGCCTTTGCCTTGATAGTAAGTTTGATCCTTAGTTGGAAGTCTCAGCTCTTTAAGTTTACTTACTTCTGGTTCATATTCTGATTTACAATCTTCACATATTCGACGAACTAATCGTTGGGCAAGTACTTGTTTAACTGACGAAGTAACCAAAAAAGGTTCAATCCCCATATCTGTCAAGCGGGTGATGGCCGAGGCTGCATCATTTGTATGTAATGTGGAAAATACCAGGTGGCCAGTCAATGCTGCCCGAATGGCTATCTCTGCAGTTTCTTTATCCCGTATCTCTCCTACCATTACAATGTTTGGATCTTGCCTCAGGATGGATCTTAGTACATGTGCGAAAGTAAGACCAATCTCTTCGTGAACCTGTGTTTGGTTAATTCCTTCCAGGTTGTATTCAATGGGGTCTTCAATAGTAGTGATGTTTACTTCCTGAGTATTCAGTTCATTAAGAGCAGCATAAAGCGACGTGGTTTTACCACTTCCGGTAGGTCCGGTTACCAAAATCATCCCATATGGGTTATGAATCCCTTCTCTGAATGTTGTTAACAAATCCCCTTCGAATCCAAGCTTTGTCAATTCAAGCTGCAAGTGGCTTTTATCCAGGATACGGAGTACCACCTTTTCTCCGAATTGTGTAGGTAATGTCGATACCCTTAAATCTATATCATTCCCGGAACCCGATCGTACTTTAATCCGTCCGTCTTGCGGTCTTCTCTTTTCAGCTATATCCAGGTGAGCCATTATTTTAACCCTCGAAACCAGGGCGTCTTTTTGACTGATCGACAATTCGGCCACTTTTTGGAGTACTCCATCAAGTCTGTAACGCAGTCGATAGCTTTTCTCAAAGGGCTCAATATGAATGTCACTAACTCCATAATCGATGGCCTTTTGAATGATGACATCCACCTGTTTTATAACTGAACCGGATAATGCGATTTCCATAGTTGTGAAGGTTCTCCTGAATTAAAAATAAGAGCATTTGAGATACTCTAAATTAAAACAAGAAGCAATACGTGAATAGTGAGATTACCTGGATTTAAATTGCTTCCTTTACCACTGATTAATCGCATATATTAGCGATAAATGTTAAATAGTAGTTAAAAAGTGCGATTTATGAAGAGTTATAGAGCTGAAGAAGAACTCATCTTCGACAAAAATTCTTCCCATTCTATCCATTCGTTTTGGATAAAGAAGTCTCGCTTTCCTTCATTTTGGCATTTCCATCCTGAAATTGAACTTACCTTCATCAAACAGGGCTCGGGCATCAGAGTAGTAGGTGATTCAATCCAATCCTTCGAGAAAAATGACCTCGTTTTATTAGGAAGTAACCTGCCCCATAACTGGATAAGTTTTGATGAAAGCATCACTTCTGAAGCGTTTGTACTCCAATTTTCTTCCAGAATTTTTGAATCGTTTTCTGAATTCGATGAACTAAATCAGTTCTTAGAAGCTGCAAAAAAGGGGTATTTCTTTCCAACACCCGGGAAATTGATCCTGGACAAAATAGATGAGTTTACCACTCTTCCTGACCCTCTTAAATTTTCTGCAACCATTGAGATTTTATTCGAACTAGTTAAAAATCATCATAAAACTACGCTAGCTTCTCAAGACTATGTAATTCCAGCTTCCTATAATAAATCGCAGAAGCGTTATGAAATAGTCACTGATTATGTGCTCAATAACATTAGCGGGAGAATATCTCTACAAGAAATTTCTGGTATCGCCAATATGAATAAAGAGGCCTTTAGCAGATGGTTTAAACAAATAAATGGACATTCATTTACTACTTATCTAAATAAAACCAGAATTGAAATATCCTGTCATTTACTGTTGAACACCAGTGAAAGTGTAAATGATATTTGCTACAAAGTTGGGTTTGAAAGTCAAAGCCAGTTTCATCGTTGCTTCAGTTCTTTTAAAAACACTTCCCCCCTTCAGTTTCGAAAGTTGAGAAGCAAGAACTTAACAAAGCTTATTCATTCGCCACATAAAGAGTAATGCCATTCAATTCTTCCGTAATCTCTATCTGACATGATAGTCGGCTGTATTCGGTTACATTATCCTCAAATTCAAGCATATCTGATTCTGGCATACTTGATCCTCCAACTTTATTAAAATCTTCTGGCCGAACATGGACGTGGCAATTAGCACAAGAACACACTCCGCCACAATTACCTTCAATACCAGGCACATTGTTAAACGTAGCCAGTTCCATAATGCTTCCGGAATCATCTTCTAGTATAATTCTTTCGTTGGATTTGGTAATAAATGTAATCTTGGCCATGGTCTTATTAATTGATGTTGAAGGATACACGAAGTGACTCGAACCCAGTCTTTCTCTTTAATGATCCAATTTCCTCGAAATTCTCTTCGAAGGTGTGAATCGAAATTGAGGCGACTCGCTCGCTTAGCAGTTTTATAGTTTGTCGAAGGATCTGTCGGGCATGAGTAGCGCCAAGACAATTATGTATACCGAATCCAAAAGCGACATGAGGATTTACTTTTCGATCTAATTCTATTTGATCAGGGTTTTCAAATACGGCTTCATCGCGATTTGCTGAGGCCCAATTCAATCCTATTTTTGCATCTTCTTTAATAGCATGACTACAGATTTCCGTATCCGATGAACTGACACGCCCTAAATGGGTAAGAGGGGAAAAATACCTTAACAATTCTTCAACAGCTTTGTTAATGGAGTCCGGGTATTCCTTAAGCCATTTCAATCGATCCGGATGCTCTGCAAAATACGCGATGGAATTTGTTAGCGCATTAATTACGGTATCTCTGCCACCAGCAAAGGTTAAATTGATGATCCCATGTATTTCTTCAGTAGTAAGCGTTCGATTATTCACCTTTGATTCAAGCAATATTGAATACAGATCATCGCCAGGATTTTGAGTGGCTTCTTCTATTTTGTTTAGGATATAGCTATCCAGCGTACTTGCCTTGCTTTGATCCAACTCATTGCCTTCTGCTCTAAACACATGAGTACCCCAGCTTATCCACGTTTCGGATTCATCCATTGAGGTATTTAGAAGTAATGCCAGTGCTCGCGATTGCAGCTTTAAAGAAAAATCATGAACTACTTCTACATTTTTTTCTTCTATTACTTCATCCAAAAGACCATTTATGATCTTGTTCAACTTTTCCTGGTAATCATTATTAAGAGGTCTTTTAAACCAGGTATCCAATAAATCACGAAAAGCCGAATGCTGTGGAGGGTCTGTTTCTACCGGAATTTGGCGAATGGATCTAATTTCCTCTTCTGAGGGAATAACTATTCGACCAGGTTTGGCTTTCCCCGATTTAAATGACTCCCATTGATGAGCACATTTTCTGACGTCCTTTAACCGCAAGACCAGGTTAACTTCTTCCCCATGATCTTCGGTTTTAAGGATGCCTTCTTCCTGTCTGATTTTTTTAAATGGATCTGAAAACTCGCTGATTCCCATGGCTATCAATTAATTCTTAGACGAATCTATTGAGTATGATCGAAAATTGATTTGCATATCAAAGCCAATTTATTGCACATATTAGCATTGCTAATCTATAAACCATTAAAAAGATGTTACAGCTACTGACACCATTTTTCATTGGTACAATTTTGTAGCATTTTGCTCCCCCAATAATTTCTAAGCTAACTACTCTAATACAATGTCTTTAAAAAGATACCTAATCCTTGCGGTTATAGTATTGATGGCCGTTGATACTGCTACCGCTCAAAGATCCAGAAATTCGGACGATAATTCGTCTGCTATTGCGAAGCAAAGCTACAATGCATTTGCATTTCGAAATATAGGACCAGCATTTACCTCTGGAAGAATTGCTGACATAGCCATCCACCCAGATAACCGACATGTTTGGTATGTCGCTGTAGGTTCTGGTGGTGTTTGGAAAACTGAAAACTCAGGAACTACCTGGACCCCTCTTTTTGATAAACAATCTGTGTATTCCATTGGTTGTATAACCATCGACCCTAATAATCCTCACCGAATTTGGGTAGGTACCGGGGAAAATGTTGGAGGCCGGCATGTGGCTTTTGGCGATGGAGTGTACTTAAGTGAAGACGGAGGTGCTTCATGGAAAAATATGGGACTACCCGAATCAGAGCATATTGGGAAAATTATCGTTCACCCCTCAAACTCTGATATTGTAATGGTAGCCGCACAAGGCCCACTTTGGAATAAAGGTGGTGAGCGTGGATTCTACCTCACAGAAGATGGTGGTAAAACGTGGACCAAAACCCTTGGCGATGATGAATGGGTTGGAGTTACAGACATCGTAGTTGACCCTCGGGATCCTAATGTTGTATATGCAGCTACCTGGCAACGACACAGAACCGTTGCTGCTCTTGTTGATGGAGGACCAGGATCGGGAATCCATAAATCAACCGATGGTGGTAAAACATGGACGGAGCTAAAAAGAGGATTACCAGGAGGTATTAAAGGAAAGATCGGCTTAGCCATCAGCCCGCAAAATCCTGATTATGTATATGCTGCTATTGAATTGATAAGGCGTGAAGGAGGAGTGTACACAAGCACCGATCAGGGAGCTTCATGGAAAAAAATGTCAGACGCTGTAGCGGGTGCAACTGGACCCCATTATTACCAGGAGCTTTATGCTTCACCTCATGATTTTGGAACTATTTACCTGGTGGATGTGCGTATGCAGGTTTCCTATGATCATGGAAAGACATTCAGCCGATTAAATACCAGTGCTACGCATTCTGATTCCCATTCTTTGAATTTCTTACCTGACGAACCGGATTATCTGCTTTTGGGAACCGATGGTGGCATTTATGAAACGGTAGATAACACCGAATCCTGGAGATTCATCAAAAACCTGCCTATTACTCAGTACTATAAACTAGCAGTTGATGACGCAGAACCTTTTTATAATATATATGGAGGTACCCAGGATAACGGATCTCATGGAGGTCCATCCCGAACCAGCGATGCAGGTGGAATTCGCAATGCTCACTGGTCTCGTGTATTAGGTGGTGACGGGCATCAATCTGCGGTTGAACCGGGCAATCCGGACATAGGATATGCAGAATCTCAGCAAGGGTACTTAAATCGCTTAGATCGTATCACAGGTGAATCAGTGTTCATTCAGCCACAGCCTGGTGTTGGCGAAGGAGAAGAACGATTCAATTGGGATGCCCCTATCCTCCCTTCTCAGCATGTACCAAGTACCATTTATTTTGCCTCGCACCGTGTCTGGAAATCCACCAATCGTGGCGATAGCTGGGAAGCAATTTCAGGTGATTTAACCAAAGACAAAGACCGGATTACCGAACCTATTATGGGACGTACTCAGAGCTGGGATCATGCCTGGGATTTGTACGCAATGTCTGAGTTCTCGACTATTACATCATTAGGTGAATCACCCATTAATGCAGATGTACTGTATGCAGGTACCGACGATGGACTCCTTCAATCTACCACAGATGGCGGAGCAACCTGGACAGCTACAGAAGTGGGAAGCATCAGAGGGGTGCCTGAAAATGCCTTTGTGAATGATGTCCGTGCTGATCTTTTCGATGAAGCTACAGTTTATGCTGCCCTAGACAATCATAAAGAAGGCGATTTCAAACCCTATCTGGTTAAAAGTACCGATTATGGCAGATCCTGGACTTCCATAGCTGGTAATCTTCCTGAAGTTGGAATGGTATGGAGAATTGTTCAGGATCATGTGAATAAAGACCTGTTCTTCTTAGCCCATGAATTTGGAGTTTATTTCACCATTGATGGCGGGAACGAGTGGATTAAAATGAAGGGAGGAATACCTACTATTTCTTTCCGTGATATCACTATCCAGCGCCGGGAAAATGATGTGGTTGGAGCTACTTTTGGAAGAGGATTCTATATACTCGATGACTATTCTCCATTAAGAAGTTTAACTCCTGAGTTATTGGATCAGGAAGCTCATCTATTTGAGCCTAGAGATGGAGAATGGTATGTCCAGACAAATGTATCCCGGTATATGGGTGATGATTACTACTCCGCTCCTAATCCGCGGTTCGGTGTTAACTTCACTTACTACCTGAAGGAAGGCTTAACTACGTTAAAAGCTGAACGTCAGAAAATGGAAAAAGAGCTGGGTGATGCTGATATACCATTTCCAGGCTGGGAATCCTTGGAGGCTGAAATGCGCGAAAAATCTCCAGCTATTCATCTGGAAATCTATAACTCCGATGGCGAGCTGGTTCAACGAGTGCTAGCGAGAACCTCAAAAGGATTCCATCGCATAAACTGGAATTTGCGTACTGCCTCGCAAGGGTTAATTAACCCGGAACAAACAAGAGGTGGTGGATTTGGAATTATGGCTAGACCTGGTACCTATTCAGCTCAACTCGTAAAAATTGTAGATGGAGTTTCGACTAATATTGGAGGAATGGTTGAGTTCGATGTTGTTCTGCTTCGAGAAGGTGCTCTTCCTAGAAAATCTGATTCAGAAGTACTCGCATTCCGGGATGAATTGCAGGAATTTTCAAATCATGTGCAGATGCTTAACAATGAGATGGATGAAGCGGAAGAACTACTTACCGCCATGCAGCTTTCACTTAGCCGTTCTGCAACTCCGGATGCTGAGCTAATGAAAGATTTACATGATGCTGAAATGGCACTTAAGGCACTGGATACCAAAATGAATGGAAACCTGCCTCAAAGAGAATTAAGAGACGTGATGCCAAAAACGGTAATGAATCGAATCTCCGTTGCTTTTGGTGGGCTTAGAGGAACTTACGGCCCAACAGCCATGCAAAAAGATATGCTTCGCGTAGGCAAAGAGGAATTCAAAGTAATTCACGATGAATTCCACCCATTAATGCATGAAGTAATACCCGCATTGGCTGAACGACTAAAATCAAATGGTGCTCCACCTGTTTTAGGATTGGATCACGATTAAGAGTCCATCAACAAGAAATAAAAAAAGCCTTCCATGATGAGATGGAAGGCTTTTTTTTTGCTCCCCGGGTTTCCAACTATCACTTAATCGATATAAGATTATCGCATAAATGATCAACATTATGTTGTCCATTCAGATGTTTAGCCAATAGGCACAAAATCTGAATCAGCAATATCTTTTTGGCTTTTCCCTTCCACAAAATTTACAAGCGTAGATTTCCACATTCCAATTCGCCTGTTAAAACAATCTTCGGTATACCAGGCTCTTCTAGGAGTTAGAACGGTATTGGATAAGTCCTTAAAAACACCCGTTTGGAGTAGATCTAAGCCCGCAGCGGCAATATCTCCCCGGCTAAGGGCCTGTTTTACAGCATCGATATCCATCACCTCATCAGGGGAGACATTGATCAATACAGCAGTTTTTTTCATCCTGGCCAATGTTTCTTCTCTAATTATTTCATGAGATTCATGATTTAAAGGAAGGGATAAAAACACTATATCTGAAGATGATAAAAGATCATACAGTTCTACTTGTTGGGCGATATTAGATGACTTAGGAGACCGGTTATAGTACTGAAGCTTCATTCCAAAGCCACTTAACAATCGAGCAATGGTTGAGCCAATATTTCCAAAACCGATGATGCCTGCTGTTTTTCCATATAGTTCTATGCCTCTGTACTCAAAACAGTTGTTGTTCCCTTGTTGCTTCACTTCATTATCTACCTTTGGGATATGACGTATAGTAGCCATCATTAAGGCTACCGCATGCTCTGCCACTGAAGTTCCGGTATAGTTTTCAGTATTAAAGACTTTAATTCCTTTTTTTTTACAATATCCTGAATCAATAAAATGAGTAGAAATAGTAGTGGTGATGATTGCTTCAAGACCGGGCATTTGTTCCAGGATGTGCCCCTTCAAATCCATGTAAGTAGTTATAATAACCTGTGTATCCTTGTTTCTTTGAACAGCCTCTTCCAAAGAAAATCTTTCAGGAGGATCTTGTTCCCATGAAATATCCACAAGGTGAGCTATATCTGCTAATGCAGCTTCAGGAAGAGCTTCACGATCATTTAAGACCAAACACTTTTTTTTCATCTGTCTTCTTTCTTTTGTATCTCCGGATCAAATTTGATTGAAAGTGTAATTTTCAATTTCTGTTAATACTTCATCTAAGTTCGAATAGGGTTTACTTGGAATATAGCTCACATATTCGTGGCATTTTTTCCCAAACTTCTCCATAAGAGGTTTCACCCACGAAGGAGCCATGTTTTTTAATCCCGTTAAATAGTACATATAACTCCACTCCGCGAAGAAGTTAATAGAAAGAAAATGCTGAAGATCTTGAATTGGTTTGTGATTGTATTTTTTAGATCGATTATAGGGCTGAATCAAAGTTAGCGCATGTGCCAAGTCAAGATTCCCCAAACCTATACCAAAGCCATTCAATGTTCCATCAATAATATGGCACCCACTTTCCAGTGCTACCTGAGAATTGATAGCGGCAAATCCAAGATTGTTATGCGCATGAAAGCCCAACAGCCCTTCCCAATATTCCTTTGCTATCTCTGTCATTAACATTACTTCATTGGGACTGCAAGCCCCTCGAGAATCAGCCAGGTAAAATATATCAGCAACATCTTCCTTAGCGATTGTGGTGACCACTTCTTCTACTTGTTCTTTGGTCAAAGTGGAAAGATTTACGAGATTAATGCTTGTTCGTACATTGTACTTTTTTGCCAAACTCGCAACCCAAAGTGCCTGGGACAATCCATCGTAGGTTGTTGGTATTCTTAACAAGTCTAGATAATCCTTTCTTTCTTTAATTAATGCTTCCTGGTTGGTTTGCTGATGTATCATGCTCACTATAGCACAATTTCTATTTCCTATAGCTGTCTTAATTTGGTCGAGAAAATGAGTATCGCAATAGGTTACGGTGGGCGAATCTTTGCCTGGGTCACTAATGTACCCTACTTCTATGGCGTCTACTCCCGCTTGTATTACCCCTTTCACTAAACCAAATACCTCTTCAGAAGAAAATTTCCACTGATTTAAATGTCCACCATCTCTCAACGTTGCATCTAAAACGAAGAATGAAGAAGATGTTTGTTCTTTTGTAAAGTCAAATACATCAGCCATAAACTAGGATGTCAGAATTCTGTGAGAGGTTTAAGCTGTCGGATTTAGTTTTTTTAATGACAAATCAACACGTTGGTCATAAAAAGATGACCGAGCTGAATTAATAGCTTTCCAATAGCGGTAAAGTTCTATTTCAAATTCTATTGCCTTTTGAGTAGTGAGGTAAGTATCCTGAACTTTTTGCAGATCAAAAACCAAGTGAATTGTATTAAAAAAATCAGCTTTTAAATCATCTTTAATCAAACCACAGCTTATAGGATTCACAAAACCACCAACCGATACTTTTTTCCCTTTGCTGTGAACAGCTTTAATAAAGTCATGCGTTATTTTGTGTACTTCCGGTACATCTATAGTGTTAAAGCCTAAGGATTGGGACAGGTCTAAACGGCCTATAACGACAAAATCGATCTCGTTGAAATAGGCATTATTTAAAATACGATTTAACTGTTCGTGGGCTTGCTTGGTTTCAAGGTTTATACCAAGCTGAAGTGCCTGATCATGACCGTATTCTTGCTGTGCTGTTGTGACGAACTTTTTAAGTGCATATTCCGACTCAATTAATGGACCTAAAATAACCTTGATCCCCAACGCTTTCATGTGCCGCAAATCGGTTCGAGCTTCTTGTCCGGCTATTTTAACCATGGTTGGGAAACACTCTCGGGAAAGCTCGTGCAACTGACCTATTTCCTGATATTCCATACTTTCCCATTCGGTTCCACATTTCAAATAAACCAGCCCATGATTAGTAAAAAAATCATGTAAGCAATTTTTAAAGTCAAAATTAGTATGCATTTCAGGGTTAATGCTTATTCTTTTAAATTTGTACTAATTTATAAGCTAATTAGCTTTTTTTAGCTTTTATAGAGACATACTAACATAAAAAATCAGCTTAAGGAACCGAAATTTTAACATCTTCAAAATACTAACATTAGAATGTTGCTTATGAAAGCCAACTTTAGGTTAGTTGCAAAAAAAGAGTAATCTTGTTTTTTGAAAAAAACAAACTATGAGCATAGAGGCATTACGAGTATTTTTAGTGGAGGGAGCAGGCTTAAGCTTGTTTTTTGTTGGCTTTAAAATTCTTTCGGAAAATTTAAAACGTCTTACAGCAAGGGGATTACACAAATTACTTGATCCGATTACCAATAACGAAATAAGTAGTTCTATCAGCGGTGTTTTCGCCGGACTTTTTATGGCCAGTGCCGGTAGCGTGTTATTTATAATAGCCGGATTTGTTCAAGGTCAGTTTTTACGTGTCAAAAATTCATACTCAATCATTATTTGGTCAAACCTGGGAGGCGCTTTAGTCATAAGCCTTAGCGTTCTTCCTATTGATCTTCTCGTGTTCTCTATGCTTTTTTTAACCGGTATGCTTTGGGCATTTGAGTTCCCTAAAAAGTTTGTCAATGCTTTAGGTGCTGCATTTGGTTTAGCACTTCTTCTGTTTGGCTTATATGAAATTGGTACCGTAACTGTTTTTCTCAAAGATTTGGAATGGGTTAATAAGACGCTTGCCTTTAGTCTAAGCTATATACTTGTTGGTATTCCTATCGGTTTTTTTCTGTGTTTTATTATGCAATCCATCACGGCAGTATTGCTTATAGCACTAACCCTTGCCGCAAATGGTGTTTTGAGCTTCCCTCAGATAATGACAATTTTTTTGGGAGCACAATTCGGGCTGGCATTAAGTTGTTATTTACCGGCGATAGGTTTTAAGGGAGGTGCCAAACAAACCGTTATGATTTTTGTTTCATATCAGGTTATTGGAGCAACATTGGCAATGTTTATTTATTTGCTGGACCACTTCAGCGGACTTCATCTTATCGAACAGAGTACTGCTCGAATTTTTAGTTCATTATCTCATCAACTTTTATTCATAGCCATTGCCTATCATCTTATTTTTTGTATTGCCTTTTCATTTGTCAAACCTTACATGATTAGGTGGGTAGAAAAGCGGTATTCGCTCACCGACATTGAGGTGCAGGGCTCACCAAAATACCTTACCGAAATCGGATCAATGGGTCTAGATACCATCTTACTCTCCGTAAGAAAAGAGCAGAATAGAATTGTGTCCTGGCTGCCTGATTATTTCTATTTCAGGGAAAAAAAACATGAACTATTCGATAAAGAAAGTTTAGACAACCGCCATCTCTCTTTCAAAAATATCTCTGAAAGAATTGTAATTACCTTGAAAGATGGTTTATCCTCAAATATTGATAACGCCCTTTTCGAGCTTTTGCTAAATATTCAAAGGCGTCACTACCTCATATCTAATCTGGAACAGAGTACTTACGAGTTGATTACCGAATATTCCACTTTAAAGAACTCTAAAGAAATTGAACTTACTGAAGATATTATGCAAGCTATTCAAACCCATTTGCTTACATATACCAGTTATTTAGAAAAACATGAGCTGACGGATCTGGAAAGTCTTTCTTTGATTAATGATAATCATGACCAGATAATGCAATCTATTCGTTCCCGGTACATATTAGTGAGTAAGGAAGGTTCTAAAACATTGCTTAACCTTATCGATACATTTGAAAAGTTAGCCCGGTTATTAAATAACTTAGTTCTGCTGGAAGAAAAGCTCCAAATAGCCAAAAAGGTTTGACTGCTTTTTAATTATTCAGGCCTTCAAAACTTGAAAAACGAAGAAAAGCATTTTGTCGTTTTCATACCCTTCACGATTTGGTAACCATTCCTCAGGTTTGCTTACAAATTCCCTCTTCAAACATTTCTTGTCAGTAAGCATCTGCAATATCTGCTCATATTCCCGTTCCTTACATAAGTCTTCTTTTTGGCTAAATACGATATATCCGCCATGCTTTGTTAGTCTGATAAATTCAGCCAGAAGACTTTCAATATCAGGTATGAGTGACAAGACTCCTATGCAGATTATCCCATTAAAACTATTTTCATCAAACCGAAAAGGGGTTTTTCGCATGTCTTGCAAATACAGTGCTTTGTATGATTGATGCTTTTTACTCTCCTCAAGCATTTCCGGAGAGGCATCAATACCTGTAATATTGGTAAAGCCTTTATTGGAAAGTGCCATTCCCACCAAACCTGTTCCACAACCTGCATCCAAAATGTCTTCGTTTTCATTTAAGTATTGATTGAGTAATTCTGCACCTTTCTGAAAAGCTCGATATCCCCATTCTTCTACTTTTTGATTATAAACGGAGGCAAAATCCTGATAGCGTTTGGGGATATCCAGATCATCCAGTTCATCTTTTCCGATACCTAGCTGAATACTTTTGTCTTTCATACTTCACTTTGGTTTTTGTATTTGTTTGCACTTTTAACTTAGTGCGTTAGATTGATTCCCCTGCTTAATTACATCATTAAATACTGTTTCAGCTTTTCAATAGCTGGCTTGCCGGCCTGCTATTCTGCCAAAAACTACACAATCAGTTAGCGCGCATCCACCCAACCGAGACTTTCCATGAATACCTGAAGTGACTTCTCCAGCTGCATAAAGTCCCGGGATTATTTCCCCCTTGTCAGACAATACTTGTGCTTTCTTGTTGATGACCAATCCACCGGGAGTATAATGCACTTTGGGAAAAATACAAGTAGTTATAAAAGGTGGTTTAATCGCTTTGAGGTCTTGTGATAATACTTTTCCATAATCTGCATCTTTACCAGTAGCGAGCATTTCATTATAATGGCTCAAGGTATTTTGTAAGGCCTTCTGTGGTATTTCATATCTGCTTACTAGTTTTTCCAACGTATTGAACTTTTGTATTAACCTGACATCGAGTTGCCTTATTTTTCGCATTAGTTCATCGCTAGCATGCTCTAAAATATTTTGTGAACTAATAGAAATTACGGGCTTTCCTATTTTTAAAATAGCAGATGTTAGTTCCTCCCTCAATACAGTTTCGTTCACGAACCGCTTACCTGTATCAGCATTTATCAAAACACCTCTGTGCAATGCCAAAAAGCTCACAAAACTTGAGATTATATTATCTTCCTTATAATCTAGTGTATTGTTTGAAGTACTTGGCAAAAAACAATAGGTATCCATATCCCTGGTACTTGCTCCGATGGCTACAGCCATATCAATTCCTTCTTTGGCTGTATTGGGTAAACAGCTTGTCTGTAATAGAACATTCTTTTTTCCAACTTTTAACCTTGCGTCACTTGAAAAACCGCCACTAGCTAAAATTATGGCCTTTTGAGCATAAAGAGCACATTCCTTCCCAGTCCATTCTACAGCAACACCACTTACCTTACCATCATCTGAAAGTAGAATTTGGGAGGCCTTGCATCCAGTAAAGATCTCTACGCCCAATTGCTTGGCTCTTTTTAAAGCAGGATTAATCAAATCTGCTCCTGAAGCTGATTTGGGTGTATGAATCCGCGCAATAGTGTGTCCCTCCACTTTTTCTAACTGCTCTATAAATTCAACTCCAACCTCTGTTTTTAACCACTGAAGAGCTTCTTTTGAACCTTTGGCCAATTGCTCAACCAACGTCTTGTCATTTATTTTGCCAGCATTTAGTATATCATTAGTAAACTGATTAGAACTATCGCTAATGTTTTGTTTTTTTTGCTGGAAAGAACCAGCAATAGCCAAAGAACCACCACTGATTTTAGAGTTTCCACCCACGGTATCACGCTTTTCTACTATCACAACGGAGCGGCCATTTTTTGCCACCTCAATGGCAGCAGATAACCCTGCAAGTCCACTTCCAATAATGATAATATCCCAAGCTCTATTTGTCATAAACCACTTTTAATCAAGAGAAGTTACGTCTTAAAATTAGCTCCTATTTTTAGAAATAAAGAGAACAAAAAAGAAAACATCCAATCGCTACATCATAGATAATCTTCAATAAAAATTTCTCCCCGGATTAAACACTCGATTATTTTTCTGCTTTTCCAACTCTTGACCTTCCGCTCAGCTGCTAACTCTTCTTGTTTAGTATGAAAGGTAGTTCGAATACCAATTTCCATGGCCGGTACTTTTGAGTATATCCTTACACGTCGGAATTGTGGTATTTCAGCCTTCGTTGAGGATCGTCTGAAACGTCTGTATAGTAAGTTTCTTTAACCTCAGATTTTAGTATGTAGAGATAATAGTTCATAAAAAAAGGGTTAAACATGTAATGTCTAACCCTTTTAATTTCGCTCCCCGGGTTGGATTCGAACCAACGACCGATCGGTTAACAGCCGATTGCTCTGCCACTGAGCTACCGAGGAAGATAATTTGTGGCTTTTCAATAAATATCGTTGGCGAACCAACGTCCCGACATCCGTCGGGATAACTGCCTCATCGCTCGCTTGCCACTGAGCTACCGAGGAATGACAGCTTCCCCGTTTTTGGAGAGCGACAAATATACAGAGAATGTCAATCTACAATCAACCTTAAATCGTACAAAAAACTCATATTTTTTTTAATTCTCATTAGGGGTATTAGCTATATGACGTGTATTTGTTCTGTAACGCGTTAATGAAACTAACTTTTTATGATAAGAAAAAGCTTGTGGGGATTAGCTATATGCTGGATATGTTTTAACAGCTTATATGCACAAACTAATATCTCGGGTCGAATTTTGGATAGTGAAACGGACGAACCACTTTCCTTTGCCAATGTTTTTATTGTAGAAACATCAAGAGGGAGTAATTCCAACGTCGAAGGTTTTTTTACCCTGTTAGATATCCAGGAGGAGGAATACACCCTAAGAATAAGCTATATCGGATATCAGACCCTATTCATCTCTTCTGATTCTATAAATACGAGCTCCGATTTAGTCATTAGGTTAAGCAGAATAAATTCCGAGTTAGAAGACGTCGTTGTCACAGCTGAGTCATATAGCTTTATCCAATCATCCGATGAAATTAGTAAAGTGACCATGTCCCCAGAGCAGATGTCACTGCTTCCGAGTATCGGAGAGACAGATATTTTTCGATCCCTTCAATTACTACCCGGGGTCAGCGGTACCAATGAAAATTCCTCAGGCCTTTATATCCGAGGGGGAACTCCTGATCAAAACCTGGTATTACTGGATGGAATGACCGTGTACAAGGTGGACCATTTCTTTGGTTTTTTTAGTGCATTCAATGCCAATGCTATTAAGGATGTACAAATATATAAAGGCACCTTTCCGGCTAAATATGGTGGACGTACTTCCAGTGTAGTTGATTTAACAGGTAAATCAGGAAGTACAACCAATATAAAAGGCGGGTTGAATCTTAACCTGATGAATACAGGAGCCTATCTGGAACTCCCCATTTTTAAATCCCTGAATGTGATGGGTTCCTTTCGCAGATCGTACAGCGATATCTTGCAAAGCGGGCTTTTTAACAGCATTTCTGATAACCTGATTGGTGAAAGTGATATTCCGAATCCAAATCCTGACTTCAATGTGAACGAGGTAGAGCCAGAGTTCTATTTCTATGATGTCAACCTTAGGTTAACGTATCGACCGGGATCTAAAGATGCGATCATAGCCAGTTTTTACAGGGGAAATGATTTTCTGGATGAATCTAGAATTTCAACCTTTGCTTTTAGCCCAAACCAGAATGCCGAGGTTCAGGGAGAGCAACTTCTTACATCTGATGTATCTGAAAATACGGATTGGGGGAATATCGCTGGTTCGCTTACATGGACACGTCAATGGGGACCAAGATTATTCAGCAACATCAGTGTTGCTGGATCTGAGTACTTCAGTGATTATTTCAATAATATCTATCTTACCAATACTATTCCTGAATCGGATACCACGCTTTTCAGCTTTTCCAGCTCCAACTTTGAAGATAATAATGTGAGAGATTTTACTTCCCGAATGGACTGGGAATGGAAATTGAACCAATACCATGAAGTGGGGTTTGGGGTGCAGGCCACTAATTCTAAAGTGGATTATTTAAATGCAAGAAACGACACACTGACCCTCGTTGAACGAAACCAGGAAGCCTGGCTTGGAGCCGTTTATTTGATGGACGAGTGGAAACCTACTCAAGCGTTTACATTTAGCCCTGGCTTACGGCTCACTTATTATGAAAATAGTGATCGACTATTACTCTCTCCAAGGGCTTCTGCTTCCTATGAGTTAACCAGTTTTCTGACTTTTAAATTAGCTTATGGAAGGCATTACCAATTTGTAAATCGCATTATCAATGAAGATATAACCCAGGGCTCACGGGATTTTTGGTTACTCACAGACAACGAACTGATTGACACTGGTTTGTCTGATAATTTTGTTGGTGGCGTGGTTTTAGAAAATGGTCAATGGCTCTTCAACGTCGAAACCTATTACAAGATATTTCAAAATCTTTCTGAGTTTTCTCTTCGTTTCAGGCAGGATAGGGATGTGAATACAGATGAGCTCTTTTTTAAAGGAGATGGCGAGGCCAGTGGAATAGAGTTTTTGCTGCAACGTAAAACAGGTTCTCTAACCGGGTGGGTTTCTTATACCTTAAGTAGTATAGCCAATGAATTTGATGTATTTAATGATGGAGAACCCTTCCCTGCTCTTCATGATCAACGGCATGAAATCAAACTTGTTCAAAGCTATGCCTTTGGGAACTGGAATTTATCTGGCACCTTTATTTATGGTTCAGGTAAACCCTATACAGAGCCGGAAGGAGAATATTCCATTGAATTACTGGATGGAAGAGAGTTGAATTATGTCGGAGTTGGAGAGAAAAATGGCTCAAGGCTACCGGCCTATCACCGTTTAGACCTCGCTCTTAACTATCAACTTAGGGTAAGGAAAGTAGAAACTACCTTTACCCTCTCTTTGTTCAATCTTTACAATCGGGAAAATATCTGGTATTACGAATATGATTTTAGCCAGGAGCCCTTTCAAACTACTGAGGTTACTTATCTTGGTTTAACCCCTAACCTTTCTTTAAAAGTGGATTTCTAATGGGACAGAAGAAACTTATATATCTCGGTTT
This sequence comes from Balneola sp., assembly GCA_003712055.1. NCBI lineage: Bacteria > Pseudomonadati > Balneolota > Balneolia > Balneolales > Balneolaceae > Balneola > Balneola sp. The sequence continues at coordinate 238,567 of RHLJ01000006.1, read as the reverse complement.
AGCATTTGCATTCACAGTAAGCTCCTGCCACATAGCAAGTCAGCCTGATACTTCTAATTATGTAGTTGAAGCTTTTATCTATGAAGGAATTCCTGTCAATGATATCACCGTTAAAACCATTAGCTCATTTTCGGATAGCGACAATGCCAATGTTCCGATAAGTGACGCAACAGTAGTTTTGACTCGAAATCAGGATCAAGAATACTCTCTGGTTTTTAATGAGACAACTGGTAAATACGAAAACCCTAATCCAGGAAGTATCGATATAGTCAGAGGAGATCGTTTTGACTTAATGGTTACTGTTGGCGACCGTACTTCTTCGGGCACTACCTATGTTCCAGAACCTACTACTAATCTCAGAGCAGAATCCGATACACTACTTATTCCTAATATTAGTATTGGACCTGATTTTCAAGAACGTTTTACCATTGCGCTACAAAACTCTAACCTTTTGGTTGAATGGGATCCTGAAAGTGACTTTCACTATCTGGTTATTGAAAGCCGTACCGATACACTTAATCCAATCTTCCCCGAAGAATTTCCGGAGCAATTAGTGAATACATTAGGTCAATTCCGATTCATTGGAGAACCTTCTACCGACCCTTCCTTTGAAATAGTTGGGTTTAGCCTCGCCACTTATGGCTTACATATAATAAAAGTCTACCGTGTTAACGAAGAGTATGTAGATCTCTTTGAAGCAGAAACACAAGATTCCAGGGATTTGAATGAACCTCCCTCGAATATTAAAAATGCACTAGGGGTTTTTACAGCGTTTGCAGGAGATAGCGTATTCTTTGATGTTGTACTTGACAACCCAGAATAGTTAATAATGCACCTTTTTTAAGGTCAACCCATTTGCCGGAGCAGTTTGAGTAGCTATCTCATAGCTCGGGTCGGATAGCGCAGCTTCAAATTCTGTAAGACTGAGTTTTCCTTCTCCAATTTTTATCATTGTACCAACTAATCGGCGAACCATATTTCGTAGAAATCGATTAGCTCGTATTCTGTAAATCAGCAGACCTTTTGTTTCTTCAAATTCAGAATCAAGCACTGTACAAAGAGTGGTATAATTATCTTCATTGAATTTTGAAAATGGAGCAAAATCATGTTCTCCTTTTATCAAAGTAGCAGCTTGATGCATCAAATTGGAATCATACTCCCTTGGTAGAAGTACGCTTCTGGTTCTATTCAAAGGAGAATATGTACTAATCAACTGATATTCATATTCTCTAAACGTTGCATCGAAACGAGCGTGAAAAGCGGGAGTCACTTCTTCAATCGAATGAATAAATACTTCTTCACTTACTATTCGATTTGCACTAAAGATCAATTTATCCGGATCGGTTCCTTCAGGAAGATCAATGTGAGCAATCTGACCTAAAGCGTGAACACCTGCATCTGTTCTTCCCTGCCCTATAAGATCAATCGGTTGCTGTACTACTTTTGAAAAAGCTTCTTCTAATTCTCCTTCAACTGTTCGGGCTTCGGGCTGCACCTGCCATCCTGAGAAGTTAGTTCCATCGTATTCGATCGTAAGTTTATACCGAGGCATGCTCTTCTAAAAGTTGAAGCGCAGATTCGCTGTTACCCCTGGCTGGCCGAATTCATTGAGATAAGAAAAGCTTGCTTCAGGAGCGTTATCCCAAACTCTGCGGGCATGATTATAGGCGCTCAATGCACTTATTAACCGATTGGCTACCATGAGCGCTGCAATAGTAGGTAGTTGGCTATTCGTTCTATCTACTCTCTCCCTCATATCCTGGAATTGAAATCGTTGAGCATCTTCTCCCCAATTCCATCTATTCTCGGCAATGTCAGGCAACAGATCATCCCAGTTTCTTGAGCGAAGCTGAAAATCATTATACTCACCTAGGTTATCGAAAGTCGCAACTGCTAGTTGGAATTCACGGTTTCGATTAGAAATATCTGCGTTAGCTTTGCTCAATGCATACACATCCAGTTCCCTTTCTAACTGATTTCCACGAATCGTTAATCCTGCATAGGAGAGAATCATCGCTACATCGGCAGCAAGGTGATATTGCCCCCTGGTCCAGTTGGATTTATCCACATAATGATGTCCCCATCCCGGTACCACTAAAGAGCGAAGAAATGCTGTTCTTGGAGATGGGAGTTCGGAGTTAGGATTTAGGTCCTGAGCTGAAACAAATAGTGGAACAAGCATGAACCCAATGAGCACAAAGCAATTCAAAATTTTGAATTTTGAATTTTGAATTGCTTCACGCTTCATACTTCTAATGTTCTTCATTCGCTTATTCTTCGCTTTTCTTGCGTTCCCTTCCCCAATGTCTGAAAATAGAAACGGTAAATCCAGCCATAAGCAGGAACGTACCAGTCCACACAACTGATATAAATGGTTTTTTCTCCGCTACAATCAAAACCCAGTCTTCTTGATATTCTTCATCGAGACCTGTAATGGAAAGCTCAATAGAATTGCTTTCCGGTTTAACGCTGGTGAATTGAAAAACAAGATCGTGAGTGCTAAGATTAACCGGAGGTGAGAGTACAAAAGTTTGCCCTTCTTCTTCAAATAAAGCAAATAATGGCTCAATAAGATAGGTTTGACCACTGGCAAAATGGAATACTTCTACTTGTGCACGAACTCCTATACTTGTATTGGTAGGAAGGTTAACTGAATCAGCTTGAATGAAATCATTAAACGTAAACCTGAATCCACCCACTTCTTTTATTGATCCTCGTTCAAACTCTATAGTTTGAGCTTGTAGCTGATCTTCCGTTTCATCTGAAGCTGGTTGGAGGAGCTCCTGTTGCCGTTCAATCTGTTTATTTCTTTGATCAACAAACGCACTTCCTGCTACATATAAATAAATATCGCTCAATAAGCCTGTTCGTACATCAGGATCTACCGACCAACTTACATTGCCCGGAGTAGATGTTGCGAGCATCGGGTATACCTCGGGATATAAATAAAATGGACGCCCACCATCTACCTCTTGAAAACGAATGCGATAGGTTTGCTGGCCTGGTCTGTTTTGATTACTCAAGTCATAGCCTTCGTATGTAACAATGTATTGGTCATTTATGACCTTTGGCTCATCAAGGTTCAGCTCCAACATTTCAATTGTCTGGGAAATAGTAAAACCCTGCGGATCTTGTACTTCTCCTCTTTTTACTGCAGCATTATAGTCCTCAGTATTTTGATCAAGAAGAGGACGGTTATAAGCGGTTGAAGCCAAAATCCCGATAAGAAGAACTCCAAAACCTACATGCGTGAGAGAACCACCAATAAGTTTTGTGTTTTGAATTGCGAGTCTGCCAACTACCCATGAATTCCCAACTATTGCAAAGAACCCCGCAAACAAGTAAAGCATGTAGTAAGCATTCCGAACACCTCCAATAATAATGGAAGCAAGAGTAAGCAAGGAGGTAATCAGCAATGGATAAATAAGCGCCGTTGCTAATGTTTCCGCATCATATTTTTTCCAGAAGAGGTATTGACCAAGTACCGTTAGAATTGCCATAATAATAGCAATGGGCATACTCCAGTCATTATAGAAACTGATTTCAGGAGGAGTTGGATTATCATTAAATAATAATCCAATGATCGGTGAACTTGTACCTAAGATAATGACCAGCCCCAGTACGAATAACATCACTGCTCCGGTGAATGTCATAAACTCCCGGCTCAGGATCTTTGATTCTTTATCCGGGGAAGGAAGCTCCTTATATCTCCAGAAAAACATTCCAAGTCCAACTCCTGTTACTACCAACATGAATATCAAAAGCTGATTATAAAGTCCAAGATCAACAAAACTATGAACGGAAGAGTCGGAAAGGATTCCCGAACGGGTTAGGAAGGTTTCATATACAATCGCTACATAAGCCAGGATTGCAAAGATCAGCGAAGACTTTTGAGCAACAGAGCTTTTCCGCTGAATAATCATCGTATGAATTCCAGCCGTACCAATCAGCCAGGGTACTAAAGAAGCATTTTCAACAGGATCCCACGCCCAAAATCCACCAAAAGAAAGGGTTACATAAGCCCAATATCCACCAAGAAAAATCGCTGTTAATAAGGAAAGATTCGCACCAAGTGTCCACGGAAGTGCCGGACCGACCCACTCATTATACTTTCTCTTCCACAAGGCTGCCATAGCAAAACAATATGGAATGGTCATCATTGCAAAGCCCACAAAAAGTAACGGTGGATGAATCATCATCCATGGACTTTTTAATAGGTCGTTTAATCCTGTTCCATCAACAGGTATAAAATCAGGGTTAGCCTGGATAAACGGAGCATTGGGCATTTCCTCCGCTATAGTACGAAACGGAGATGCTCCTAAGGTCATATCCCCAAATCTCCAGCCCAGGATCATAGAAATAAGAAAAAGCTGAGTAAGCCCAAGGAAAAACAAAACAGGTGCTTTATATGGAGCCCTGGTCCATCTCATAAGCCCTAAGCCAATAAGCCAAGAAAAGAAGATCCAAAGCATAAAACTGCCTTCCTGGCCTCCATAAAAGGCAGACCACAAATATTTCGGAGCTAAATCAAGACTAGTGTAATTGAAGACATAGTAGTACTGAAACTGGTGCTTGAAGATCAACCAAACCAACATTGCAGAGGCAACGATCATAAAGAAGCCTTTAAGACCGAATAACCAGTTACCGATTCTCAGTTTCTTTTCGTCCTCATTTTTTGCAGCCAGGTAATAGTAAATGAGGGAAATTAAACAGAACAGGAAAGAAAAAGTGATCGTTAGCTTTCCTAATATTCCGAAGACAGGTCCTACTTCTGCCATGCGTTAACTCTCAGAAGCTTTCACGTAATCAGATGGATCGGCACTATTATATTTCGAAGGGCACTTCATCAACATTTCATTGGCGTAGAATACATCATTCCTCATCTCACCAATTACAACTAAGCGATCTGCTTCTTCAAAATTATTAGGCTTTGGACGTGGGTAAATCACCTTCTTTACGTTACCAGATTCATCCTTCATATAGAATGTAAACTGGAGAGTCTCTTTTGAGAACCCGTATTCTTTTGAAGAATCCCATGTTCCGGGAACATGAGCTGAGCTCATTTCGGTAGCCGTTTCAAAATCTGTGTATGTACTGATGCTTTCACCAAGATTGAACATTAATAGAGAGGTGAAGGCCACTATGGCGATTATTCCTAGAACTACTTTAGGTTTCATTCTTTTTCTGATGGGTTAATCTTTTTTTCTAAAGATGATACTTTGGAATCAACACGAAACATGAAGAATAGCAGAACTGCCCAAATAATGAGAGTGACACCAAGTACAACAAAAATTAAATCGTTTGAGTACATAAAGCTTATGAATGCGTTTGTTTGCTCCATTTCTGCTCCGCTCCACTTTGGAGCATAGGCCTGGGTTAGGGTATCAACGACGGCAACTGAATCTTCTTGCATCGAATTCCTTTAGCGGTTCAAATTTATGAATTTTCTATTCTTGTTTGAAGAGATTTATATCTATGCGTAATGTCATAAATCCAGAAAGCCACACCAATAAAACCGATCATTGCCGGATATAAAATGTACCGTATTTCAGGGGCGGTAATTTCGCTAAATGCCGGATTCCCATCGGCTCCGGGATGCAGGCTTGTCAACTGCCTAGGTACTACATACAATAGGAATGGCACCGTGGTTACTGCAAAGATATTATAAACTGCCGAAATCTTGGCTCGTTTCTCTTCATCATCGAATGCTGATCTGAGCACGAAATAGGCTACATAAATCATCATTGAGAGCGCAGCGAGATTCATTTTTGGTTCAGCAAACGTCCACCAGGTTCCCCAAGTAAATCGTGCCCAGAGAGAACCTGTCAGCAAACCACACAACCCAAATATCATTCCGACTCTCGCAGCTGATTCTGCTTTTATATCAAAAACTGGATTTGGAGCACTAAGTTGACGTATGCTATACACAAAACTGACTGTAAACATAGAGAACATCGCCATCCACATAGGTACATGGAAAAAGATATTTCTAGCTGTTTGTTCAAGAATGGGTATTTGAGGGATTTGGATGAGTATTCCTCCTGTTACTACAAGTGTCATCCAAAGCGCTACGGCGTATTTCCAGGCTTTCAATCAAGTATCTTTTAATTCGGGCCAAAGATAATGAAAACCCAAAATAAAGTCCCCGAAAAGAGTGTAAATAAGCCTTAATTCATCCCTCCTGTTTCAAATTCTTACAAATAGTGTGAACACGATTTAGTATCGTCTAAGGCTAACTACACATCAAAAAGCTACTATGAAAATACTCGCATTAACGGTACGGGGTATCTTTGCCCTCTCTCTTATTATTTTATTCTCAACTAGCAGTTCCGCACAAAAAGCCAATTTTGAACAAGCGGAGCGCTTTACTTCCCAAAAAGTTGGGAAATTAATTGGCTCGACTAGTGTATTTCCAAGGTGGATTGAAGACACCAACCAGTTTTGGTATGAATACGAAACCAATGAAGGAACAAACTGGTATTTTGTAGATCCTGAGCGGGCGTCTCAACGACTACTATTCGATCAAGATGAACTAGCGATGCAATTGGCAGAAGCATTTAATCGTCCTTTCAATGCTAAGGATCTTGATTTAAGAGGTTTTGATTATGATGATAACCGAAACAGATTCACCTTTCATGTAGATAGTATTGAATTCATCTACAACCTGAATGGAAATCAGCTGGTAAAAGGTGACTCTCTTGAAAAAGACCCTGATGACAACTGGGCAACCTACTCTCCAGACAGCACCTGGATGGCCTATGCTAAAAACCACAACCTTTTTGTGAAGAAAAAAGGAGATCCGGATTCTCTGGAAATCCAGCTTACTACCGATGGTGAGCGTTGGTACAGCTACCAGGCAAATGATGGTGATACTACTTCGAATAAAAAGCTACGCTCTAGGGCTAACTGGTTTGAGGATTCAAAGAAATTTTATGTTCGCCGGCAGGATAAAAGAAAAGTAGATGAGCTATGGGTAATCAATTCACTTGCTAAGCGACCAAGACTTGAGACCTACAAGTATCCGATGCCAGGTGAGGAAGACTTATATGTAGATGAAGTATTTGTATTTGATCCGGAGGCCCAGACTTCAGTCCGTTTAGATACTGATAAATGGGAAGATCAAGCGTTAGGTGGAGCATACTTTAATGATGGCGGTTTTTATGAAACTTATCGCTCAGATTATCTCTACTTCATTCGACGCGACCGTACCTGGAGCAAGATTGATGTGCTTAAGGCAAATACAACTACAGGAGAAGTTGAAGTTCTTTTCCATGAAGAAAGTAAGCCTTACTTCAATACTCGTTTCGCTCAATTAGCCATCCTCAATTTCGGGGAAGAATTTATTTGGTGGAGTGAGCGTACTGGATGGGGACAATTGTACAGATATGATAGCGAAGGAAACCTTAAGAATCGCGTTACTACTGGTGCTTATGTGGTAGGTGATATTCAGAGAATTGACACTACGGCTCAGACTATATACTTCACTGCTTATGGCAAAGAGGAAGGCAAGCATCCTTATTATCAGCACCTATACTCTGTTCGATTCGATGGTTCTCGAATGAATCATCTTACTCCAGAAGATGCAAATCATAGCGTTATAGCTTCTAATGAAGGCAACTTCTTTGTAGACCGTTATTCTAGAATTGATCACCCCACTACAAACGTAGTTCGAAACGCAGCTGGCGAGGTGATTATTAACCTTCAGCAGGTTGACGTTTCACCGTTAGAAGAGTTAGGGTGGAAAGCGCCGGAAAACTTCATGGTAAAAGCTGCTGATGGCCATACCGATATTTACGGGGTAATGTGGAAGCCATTCGATTTCGATTCAACCAAGCAGTACCCAATTATTTCTTATGTATATCCTGGCCCTCAGGTAGAACCCTTCCCTACTTCTTTTACCTACTTTGGTTCAGCAGGAAGGAATCAGACTTTGGCACAACTTGGATTTGTAGTAGTGGCCTTTGGTCAGCGTGGCGGTAGCCCGATCCGTTCTAAGTACTACCATAACTTCGGATATGGTGATATGCGAGACTACCCATTAGCTGACAACAAGTATGGTATAGAGCAGCTTGCTTCTCGTCATTCCTTTATTGATGCTTCCAGAGTTGGAATCTTTGGACATTCAGGTGGTGGATTCATGTCTACAGCGGCCTTGCTTACTTATCCTGAATTCTATGATGTAGCCGTTTCCAGTGCTGGTAACCACGACAATAATGTATATAACGTTTGGTGGAGTGAAGTACACAACGGGGTTAAAGAAAACAGGAAAACTGTTAAGAAGATGAATGCTGACAGTGTAGAAGTGGAAGAGGAAATCATCACTTTCGACGCCCCTATTGAGACTAATGCTGCACTGGCTGAAAATCTCGAAGGACATCTACTACTAGTTCACGGAGATATGGATAATAATGTGCACCCAGCGGGTACGATCCGACTTGCTGATGCGCTCATAAAAGCTGGTAAGAGATTTGATATGATGATCTTACCTGGTCGTCGCCATGGTTTCGGTCCTTATCAGCCATATTTTAACCGAATGATGTGGTACTATTTCGCTGAGCATTTATTGGACGACTACCGATCCAATATAGACTTCAATATCCCAGAAGACGACGATTAAGAACATTGAACCCCAAACTTTGAACATTGAACTTTCAACGTTTTTAGTTCGATGTTCAAAGTTCAATGTTCATTCACTTCACCCCTGTACTCCCAAAACCACCGGAGCCGCGTTCGGTTTCATCGAGCGAATCTACCTCTTCAACCTGAAGCTGAACTACCGGAGTGATTACCATTTGGGCAATTCGATCTCCGTGATTCACGGTAAAGTCTTCTTGACCATGATTTATAGCTATTACTTTTACCTCTCCCCGGTAATCAGCATCGATAGTACCAGGAGAGTTGAGCATAGTAATTCCATTTCTTATTGCAAGTCCGCTACGTGGGCGTACTTGAGCTTCATACCCTTTTGGCAAGGCCATCTGCAAGCCCGTTGGAATAAGTGTTCGTTCACCTGGCTTTAATGTAATTGGTTCCGAAAGAGCTGCCCTGATGTCCATTCCTGCTGCTGAAGTTGATTCATAACTTGGCAGAGACAAATCTTCTGCATGTGGAAGTTTTTTAAACTTGATTTGGCTCATCGCTCTTCCTTTTCATATTCGATTAGTTTGATGATAGCATTTCCTAGAAACACTTTAACCCTGGCTTCGAGGGGAACCCTTAGATCATCATTTAAAAACCATGCCCTGAAATCACCGCTAAATCCAAAAGGACCTTCCAGGTTTTCCGTTTTCCCCCGAGTCATATAGGCTTCAATTTTACCAAAAGGTCGGTACTTTCTTTTTTCAAGCTCAGGAGAATTTTCAAAATGTATGTACCCTACGCCCTTAGCTATATAAACAGGCATAGAGCTCGGTTCATCTCCTCCGGCAAATAAACGCGAAAAATAAAAAATGATATGGCCTGCTGTAGCAGGTTCAATTAAATCCAACATACCCTCTTCACCATCTTCTTCTTTATAGGCAACAGAATTGGTCTCTCGATCAAATGAGTAAATAATCTCTTTCTCTTTCTCTTCGTCAAGATTGTCCTTCCAATACAGCGAAGTAACCGGGATTCCATCTTCATTCTCATAGAAGAAACTATGATAATGGTCAATTTCAGTTCCCATGAAAGGAATTTTAGAGTTGGATTCCATTTTTGTTATGAGGTGCTGATGTACCCTGCCATTATAAAGGGTATCAGATAACAGGGTTACTTCAACCCATCCGAGTTTGAAAAATCCATACTTAACTTCATACCGAAAGGTCTCTTTTACCGAAACTAGCTTTTCGAAGGTAGGTTGGTCGAAAAAAGCATTTTCCTGAGACTCCGCATATTCCGATACAGAAAGAAAAAGTAAAAGTAGTAGAATTCTCCGCATATCCCTTTTAATGGTTATTCACCCATTAACTCATTTTCCTTCAGGAAATTTTCAAAGGCTTCTTCATCATATCCCACCAATACTGAGTTCTCATGTACAAGTACCGGACGTTTTATCATACTCTGATTTTGTTCCAAAACCTCAAGAAGCTCCTCTTTGGATAAGGTTTTGTCTTTAAGACCTAACTGCCTGTATGTGGTTCCTCTTCTATTTACTAATACATCAATGCCTACTTTAAATTCCAGGTCTTTGAGTTCATCCATACTCAGTGGCTCTTTTTTCACATCGATAAATTCATATGGAATTTCTTTGTTATCCATCCACTTTTTTGTGGCTCTTACTTTATCGCAATTTGGTATCCCTATTATATGCAGCATACGTTTTGGTGAATAGTTTCGTATTTTCTGCAAGATACGGTTTGATCTTACAATTTTGAATTCTACACCGTTATTTGTCTGATGAAATATTTCCTACAATTCGCACTTTTATTCACGCTCTTAATTGGATGCACTAATAATGATGCCCAATCTGATTTCGAACGCCAGGCTTTTGGAGAGCCGAATGGAATTACTCAAACAGATGAGAATGGAAATATCATCGGTGATCCTGATTCTGATGATTGGAGAACTTCCCCTTTTTACGCCGGCCTCGCAGAAATTAATCCGATCTTCCCAAACCCGGTTCTTTATGGCTCCAATGGTGCAACGCTAGATGTTTTCCTAAATGGAACGCCACTTACTTCGGTACTGGAACTGGGATACTTCGATTTTCAAAACCGGTGGACTCAAGTTCAGCGTGTTGATGGGATAACTGATTTCAGTCAAAACCCACTCATCGTCAGCCCTGCTTCCTTTGGCTCCAATGCTTCGCTTGCAAGAGGCACATATAGACTTGTTTTACTAGACGGTAATCAAAGAGTGATTACTTATGGAGATATTGAGATCGAGTAGGTTGTGATAGTTTCCCGGGCGCTCTATCTTCCCTGCCATGCGGAAATTACTACCCTCTGAAAAAGCGATTTTACAACACCTGATTTTTCCGGAACCTTATGAGGTTATTCTGGAGGAAACAGGCCTGCCAGTCGGTGCACTTAGAGACGACCTGATAAATCTGATCAATTACAGATTGGTCGAAGTTGTGAATCATGATTCTGATTCTATAAACGGAACTTCATTTTACGACGCTGACAATCTTCAGGATTTTTCATTCAGAGCTACAAAAACAGGACTCAAACATATTAGGCAAGTGGTATGAAATTTGAAGCTGAAGTAAAGGAAACAACTATTGAGGTTGAGCTGAATGAAGAAGAGTCTTCGTTTATTTCCGGAAAGGCCTCAGAAACTTTTACATTCAAAAAAGACAACGGCAGATTTTTCCTGCGATTGGGAACAAAGCTCTATAAAATTGATAATGTAGATTACAACGGTTCTGAAATTACATTTTCGATCAATGGAGAATGGCATACCGTCACCGTTAAGGATGAACAAGAACTACTGCTCGATAGTCTTGGATTCAAAACGGGTTCGGATGTTGCAGAGGGATCTATAAAAGCTCCAATGCCCGGTAAGATTCTGGATATACTGGTAAGAGTTGGTGACGAAGTTACTAAGGGTCAACCTGTTGCCATTCTGGAAGCCATGAAAATGGAAAATGAACTTAAATCCCCTATTGATGGGAAAGTAATTAGCATTGACGCAGAAACCGGACAATCATTAGAAAAAAACAGCCCCATTCTGGAGATAGAATAACTTGGATAAATTTATTATTGAAGGCGGTACCCCGCTAATAGGTACTATACCCATAAGTGGTTCAAAAAATGCAGCTCTCCCGATTATAGCAGCTGCCCTTCTGGGAGACTCTCAAACTATCATACACAACATCCCCCGACTGCAGGACATTTATACTTTCAACAATGTACTTAGAGTAGTAGGCGCACGAGTCGACTTTAACGATTCTGCGAATACAGTTGCTATCGATCCCGGAAATGTATCCTACCTTGAGGCACCTTATGATTTGGTTCGAAAAATGCGAGCTTCCTTTTATATGCTCGGAGCTTTAGTCGGCAAACATGGGTATGCTAAAGTATCTCTTCCGGGAGGATGCGCATGGGGTCCTCGTCCGGTTGATCTTCATATGAAAGGAATGGAAGCAATGGGGGTAGAAATCACCCTGGACAAAGGTTATGTAATTGCTCGGGCTGATGACACCCTGGAAGGTGAAAGTTTTACTTTGAATCCGAGCAGTGTAGGAGCTACGGTAAATTTATTACTCGCATCTGTACTTCGGTCAAGAAAATTTACCATTAAGAATGCTGCTAAAGAGCCTGACGTGGTACAGCTTTGTGAAGTTCTTACCAAAATGGGAGCAAACATCGAGGGCATTGGTACAGATACTCTCACCATTAGAAAAGTTGATTCTTTGCAAGGAGTCGAAATAAGTAATGACCCTGATCGAATCGAGCTTGGAACCTTTATGATTGCAGGGGCTATGATCCCTGGTTCTGAGCTGACCCTTACTGGCTGTAATCCTGATCATCTGGGGAACTTCCCTGAACTACTCAGTAATACAGGGACTGAAGTTCAATTAAATGGTTCTGTAATTTCGATAAAAGCCCCGGAGGTTCTAAAGCCTGTTTCAATTGAAACTGAAATTTACCCTGGCTTCCCAACCGATCTCCAGGCACAGTGGGCTACTATGTTAACCCAGGCTCACGGAGATTCGTCAGTAACTGATACAGTTTACTTCGACCGATTTAGTTATGTGCCGGAATTAGTTCGTCTTGGAGCCGACATGCACAATGAAAAAAATACGGTACATATTAGTGGTAAAACTCCCCTAACCGGAGCATCAGTAATGAGTACAGACTTAAGGGCTAGTGTAAGCCTGGTACTTGCAGGTATGGTCGCAGAAAATACAACTGAGGTGCTTCGTATTTATCACCTGGATAGAGGTTATGAATCGCTTGAAAACAAGCTAAATCCTGTTGGCGCAAAGCTATCAAGAGTTGAAGCGTAAAATTTAAGAAAGCCCTTACATAAGTGGATTTCAGCCGTTATATTCTTTCTGATAAATCGACAGTACATTTTTAGAAAGAACTTTTACTTTTTTGCAATACGAATTGTATTCATATAACCAGAAAAATACGGCGGCCTTCATAAAATCAAGAATACAAGGCCTCTATCTCGATTTATTATGCTTCTGGTCAATATTGATCGCACTAACCACCCAGAAGCAATATTCGAAATCCAAATACGAAGATTTCGATCCTTCAAAAACAAATTTAACAAGTAATTATACCCCAGCCCATCTATCAGTAAGTTCTACTGCTGCGAGGAGTTCGGACCTTATTTTATCACAGACTATTAAAAAGATTCGCAGATGGATGACTTGTAGGGATAACGGGCCGCAGGGAAAAAAGAAATTCAATGAAGAATCAAATTATCATTCATTCTTCGGGCGACCAGGCCCGAATTGCTCTCATCGAGAATGGAGAGCTCGCACAATTATTCATCGAGTCGGAAGAGAACCAGCGTACTGTTGGTAATATTTATGTAGCACGTGTGCACAAAGTGATGAGCGGTATTAGAGCCGCCTTCATCGATATGGGAACGCCAAAAGATGCTTTTCTCCACTTTTCGGATGCAGGAGATCATCTGGATGACTATGTGGCTAAACTTAATGGCCCCAATGCCATCCCCAATGATGCCAAGAAGGACATTAAGAACAAAGAGAATCTATCTAATGTGCAAAAGCAGATGCTTGCCGGTAAAGTTCTTAAAAGCGGGCAGAAACTGCTTGTTCAAATCGTAAAAGAACCTATTGGATCTAAAGGCCCACGGGTTTCTACCGATATTACCATTGCAGGGCGATTCCTTGTATTGATTCCTATGGGAGACTATATCGCCGTATCTAAAAAAGTCAACAATTTCAGAGAGCGGAAACGTCTAAAGAATATCCTTAACGGAATGGTTCCGGACGGATTTGGAGTAATAGTAAGAACTGTTGCTCAAGGTCAATCCGATGAAGCTATCGAAGAGGATCTTCGAAATGTGCTAAAGAAATGGGAACGAGTAGTTGATAACCTGGAAAATGCAAAACCCCCTTCCCTACTATATAAAGATCTGGATATGACAGAAAGCCTGATCCGCGATCTGTTTGCCAAAACCTATGACAGGGTTCTTATTGATGACCCTAAAATGTATCGGCAGATAAAATCTTATGTAGGTCAGATTGCGCCTCAGATGGTTCCTAATGTTGAGCTATATAAGAAGAAGGAACACATCTTCGATTTCATGAAGATATCTGAGGATGTCAACTCCATATTCAGTCCAAGAGTGCGTTTAAAGATGGGCGGCTATCTCATTTTTGAGCAAACTGAAGCTATGTATGTTGTGGATGTTAACTCTGGCCCCTATGCCGCGAAAGAGAAGCAGGAAGATAATTCTCTAAAAACCAACCTTGAGGCTTCCCGGGAAATTGCTAAACAACTACGGTTGAGGGACATCGGCGGGATTATCGTTGTCGATTTTATTGATTTAAGAGACGAAAAGAACCGAAAGAAAATTTATGACGAACTCAAAAAAGAGTTTCGAAAAGACCCAGCCAAAACCAATATCATTGGGATGAGTGATTTTGGACTTGTTCAGATAACGCGTCAACGCATCAGGCCAAGCGTAGTTAATTCTGTATCCAAAGTGTGCCCAATGTGTGGTGGTTCAGGTAATGTGGTAAGCCAGGATACCATTGTAACAGATATTGAAAGCTGGATCAATAAATTCAAGCACAATACCGGATATCGTGCCATCGATCTCTACGTTAACCCGTATCTAAAATCTTACCTTACCAAAGGAATGTTTAGTAAACGGTGGAAGTGGATTTCTAAATATCACCTCAAGATTACAATCATTAGTGACGAGAATACCTCTTTAAATGAATTTCATGTCACATTAGCTGGTTCTGATATTGATATTACAGATGTAGTTATTAGAGGTGAATCTCTAGAAGATTTATTAAATCGCCAGGAGTTGGAGGAATTGAATAGCGGTCAGCATAATAGAGATAACCTTGATATCTCAAAAAAAGAGAAACGACCTCCACGAAATAACGGAAGATCAAATAACCGGCAGAATAACAGATCGTCAGGAAATTCTGCCAATTCGAAAGGAAAGCCACGCCCTCAGCACCAGAATAAATAAATATTGAGCGTGGCTCGGTTATTGCGTTTAGTTGATCAGATTTAAACAAATTGTGACTATGAGTTCATTTAAACTACATGCTACTACAGTAGTGGGCATCATCCATAATGGAGAAGCAGCTATTGGAAGCGATGGGCAGGCGACCATGCAAACCACCGTCATGAAATCCACTGTCAAAAAAGTTAGAAAACTGGCGGATGGTAAAATACTTGCCGGATTTGCAGGTTCAACCGCTGATGCCTTTACCCTGTTCGAACGCTATGAATCAAAGCTTGATGAGTACAATGGAAGCATGCAACGTGCTGCTGTTGAACTTGCCAAAGATTGGCGGAAAGATAAATTCCTTCAGAAACTTGAAGCACTTCTAATTGTGATGGATGCAGAACATGCGTTAGTAATTTCAGGACAGGGAGACGTTATTGAGCCGGACGATAACATCGTGACTATTGGAAGTGGAGGTAGTTACGCATTGGCTGCCGCACGTGCTATGGTTAAACACTCCCCCAATATGACAGCGAAAGATATTGTTGAGGAAGCCCTAAGAATTGCGGCTGATATTGATATCTACACGAACCACAACCGGACGATTTTAGAAATAGAGGGTAAGTAATGATTGAAGAAAAGAATTTAACCCCCCAGCAAATAGTAAGAGAGCTGGATAAATATATAGTAGGACAAAAAGAAGCCAAGCGATCGGTAGCCATTGCCCTTCGAAACCGATGGAGAAGACTAAACTCTGATGAAGAAATTAAGGAAGAAATTGTTCCTAATAACATTTTGATGATTGGGCCTACCGGTGTTGGTAAAACGGAAATAGCCCGAAGATTAGCTAAGCTCGCTATGGCTCCATTTGTTAAAGTGGAAGCATCCAAATTTACGGAAGTTGGATATGTGGGACGTGATGTTGAATCCATGATTAGAGACCTCACTGATCTTGCTGTGAATATGGTTAAGGAGGAAATGCAAGAACGAGTGAAGGGCAAAGCAGAAGAACAAGCCGAAGAACGCATTCTTGATATCCTCATCCCCCCTGTTAAGAAAACTGGTGTTGGCTTTAATAGTGATTCTAATTTTGATGCGGAAAAAGCTTCTGATGCGGAACTAAATGAGCGTACCCGAGAGCGTTTCAGAGAAAAACTTAAAAATGGTGAGCTGGATGAGCGTAAAATTGAAATCGAAGTAAAAAGCTCGAAAAACCCAATGATGCAGGTCTTTGGCCCAGGCGGGATGGAAGAAATGGGGGTAAACCTCCAGGATATGCTCGGTAATATGGGAAAAAGCAAAAAAGCCAAGCGTAAGCTCGAAATCAAAGAAGCGCGTAAAATCCTTATTGAGGAAGAAGCGGAAAAACTGATTGACCATGAATCAGCAGTTCAGGAAGCCCTTGTTAGAGTTCAAAAGCAAGGTATTGTCTTTATTGATGAGATCGACAAAATAGCTGATTCTTCATCTGGAGGAGGTAAAAGCGGACCTGATATAAGTCGTCAGGGAGTTCAAAGAGATCTTCTGCCAATAGTGGAGGGAAGCACAGTAAATACCAAACATGGAATCGTAAAAACTGACCATATCCTCTTTATTGGCTCAGGTGCTTTTCATGTTTCCAAACCATCGGATTTAATCCCAGAGCTACAAGGGCGTTTCCCAATCAGGGTAGAATTGAATTCGCTTACTGAAGAAGACTTTGTAGATATACTTAGTAAGCCAAAGAACGCTCTTACAAAGCAATATCAGGCCATGCTAGCTACCGAAGGTGTTAGCATTACATTCACTGATACAGCCATTAAAGAATTAGCAAGAATAGCAGCATTGGTTAATAGCCAGGTAGAGAATATTGGAGCAAGAAGACTTCACACTATCATGTCTTCACTTTTTGATGAGCTCTTATTTGCTGTGCCCGATGACATTAACTCAGGGGAAATAACGATTGATCCTAACTATGTAGAAAAGCAATTGGATGGACTTGTTAAGGACAAAGATTTGAGTCATTACATCCTTTAACATTGGTTCATACGTATTTATTCATTACACTCGTTAAGATGAAACTTATCCCTGAATTAGTGGTTATCAGTATTGAATATTAGCCTTATGAAGTTTATGACATTGAAGAGATTTCTGGTTCCAAACCTGTTTATAGTACTCATCCTCGCTACCTTAAATTTTGCCGGAGTTGATGAAGTCATCAAAACAAATGATGACGACAAAACCAACCTAACAAAATACGTCCAGGCTCAACGTGCCATACTTCAAAATTACTTTGGCTATGCTGATATAGATATCATGTACAAAACCGGTATTAAGTATATGGTAAAAAGTATCGAAGATTCTACCATTACTATTTCAGGAACACCAATCGATACCACCTTTCCCGGAATTCAAGTATCAAATCTCAGGGAGTCTTATCTCAAGTTCGAAGAGGCATATTTATATGTAGCCAATAATGGACAGGACGAGGATATGAAATTCTTAACTGAGCAGGCTATTCGGGGTATGTTTTCAACCCTTGATCCACATTCCGTATTTATTGAAGCAACGGATAGTGAAGAAGACCAGGAAAATTTTGCTGGTAAATTTCAAGGAATCGGGGTTCAGTTCAATGTCTTGAATGATACCATTACCGTAGTAACAGCAATTGCAGGTGGCCCTAGTGATCAACTGGGAATTCAATCCGGCGACCGTATTGTTCAAATCGATGATACCTCGGCTGTCGGCTTTAACAATGAAGACGTAGTTAAGCATTTACGCGGAGAAAAAGGCTCTAAAGTCCGGGTAGGAATCATTCGCCCGGGAGTATCTGAAATGCTCTATTTCACCATAACACGTGATGATATTCCCCTCTATACTGTTGATACCTCTTACATGCTTGATGATCAAACGGGATATATCAAAATAAATCGTTTTGCAGCTACCACCCATGATGAGTTTATGCAAGCTATGGATCAGCTAAAAGATGAAGGCATGGATCGACTGGTACTGGATTTAAGAGGCAATCCTGGTGGGTATCTTGGACAGGCCGTAGCAATAGCCGAAGAGTTCTTCCCTAGAGGTACGCAGCTTGTAGCAACTCAAAGCCGTCACAATCGATTTAATCAGGAATATTTTTCTCGAAAAGATGGGGTATTCAAGGATAAGCCCATTATTGTGTTAGTGGATGAAGGCGCTGCCTCAGCCAGCGAAATTGTATCTGGTGCTTTGCAGGATCATGACAGAGCGTTAGTTGTTGGGCGGCGAACTTTTGGAAAAGGATTGGTTCAACAGCAATATGAATTAGCCGACCAAAGCTATGTACGAGTAACTATTTCAAGATACTCTACCCCATCAGGCAGGGTAATTCAAAAAGAATTTACTGAAGGTGGCGGCGAAGAATACGCTTATGAGATTTACAATCGAAGCGACAACGCTATGAACGACGCAATTGAATTTGTAGATGAAGTTCCTGACACTCTTCAGTATAAAACCGATGCAGGCCGTACAGTGTATGGTGGCGGAGGTATTGTACCTGATTATATCATCCAGGCTGATACCACTCGATCCGGATATATGATCAATTTCTCACTCAGAAAAAGGGCGTCATTTGAATTTATCAGAAGCTATCTCGATAGCTATGGAGACAAATTCAGAGCGGAATGGGAATCCGATTTTGAACGATTCCGAACAGAATTTACCTGGCCGGAAGAAGACCTTGCCAGATTTAAAGCCTCTCTTGAAGAAAAAGGTATGGTTATCACCGATGAAGTTTCCAGTCCTGAATTCAAAAGAGATTCTCTTTTTGTTCCTCCTGGTTACTTCGAAGAAGTGGCATGGATGGCTGAAGGCAGGATGAAAGCAGAGTTAGCACGTCAGGTTTGGGGACTCCCCTACTTCTACCCTATTGTAAACGATGTATTTGATACTACCCTTGAAGAAGCCATGGGACTTTGGGATGCCTATTCAAAACTCGAAGCATTGGCAAAAGGAAAAGCTTCTCTAGATGATTTCTCTGATATCAAATCGGATGGGTAAAGTATTAGGCCCCTGAGACTGTAAAACCTTTTTGGGTTAATCCTTAACGTTTGGTTATCCGTTAATAGTTATTCGTTATTGGAAAGATGACTTGCCAATAACGAATAACTATTAACGAACGGAGTGAAGCTATCTCAGAATTATTACAAGTTACCCTTAGACCGCTTCGTACCTCGCGGATGGTTGATTAGCTCAAAATGAAAATTTAAAGGCAATTACTTAAATCATTTGCCAAGTAAAACCCACCCCTGTATCCCCTCCCAAGAGGGGAACTTTTTTAACTTTATTTAGAAATTGAACAACGAGCCTCCCCTCCACCGGAGGGGATTGAGCCCGCCTTCTATAGTATATTTACGGCGGACAGGAGGTAGGTTCAAAGAAACTATTATTTATTTCACCCGGAAATCTTCGTTTATTGTTGCCAGTCAAAAACTTAGTAATGGTCATCTAATTTATATGAAAAAGCTTTTGCTTGTTGCACTTTTAGCACTATTCACTTCTTCCATAAACGCTCAAGTTTATTATCAAAATGGAATGGTTGCTTCCGATAATATGATAGCCTCTGAAGTTGGGTCTGAAATTCTTCAACAAGGTGGAAATGCAATAGATGCTAGTATTGCCACAGCTTTTGCCCTCGCTGTAGTACATCCTCAAGCAGGAAATATCGGTGGAGGTGGTTTTTTGGTTTATATGGATAGTGAAGGGGAGTCCACGACCTTCGATTTTCGTGAGAAAGCTCCGCTTGCAGCAACTAAAACGATGTACCTGGATGAAGATGGAAACTATATCTCAAGAAGTAATAATACTGGTTTTCTATCAGTGGGAGTACCAGGTACAGTAGCTGGTTTATGGGATGCTCATCAAAAATATGGGAGTTTGCCCTGGGCAGATTTGCTTCAACCAGCAATAGAATTAGCAGAAGACGGATTCCCTTTGAGTTTCACCCTCGCACAACATGCGAAGAATTTTTCAGAGAATTCTACTGATAACGAGTTCATCCGGAATTTTTTAACCAATGGGACTGGTGTCCCACTAAAAATGGGCGAAATCTGGAAACAACCTGAACTCGCTTATGTGCTAAAGAAAATTAGAGATGAAGGTCAGGATGGTTTTTACAAAGGTGAAGTTGCAGAAAAACTAGCAAGCTACATGGCTGAGAATGGTGGAATTATTACCATGGAGGATTTGGCTAAATACAACTCTGTGGAGAGAGCACCGGTAACAGGTACATATAAAGAGTACGACATCATTTCAATGGGGCCGCCTAGTTCCGGGGGAGCGACGCTAATTCAAATGATGAATATGATGGAACTGGTCGACTTTGAAGAAATGCCTTTCAATTCCACCAAATACGTTCACTTTATGGCCGAATCAATGCGTCGTGGTTATGCTGATCGTGCTGAATATTTAGGTGATCCAGATTTCAATCCTGAAATGCCTGTAGACCGGTTAACCTCCAAAGAACATGCACAACAACGCTTCTCAAATATCGATTGGGAACAAGCTTCTGTGAGCGATTCCTCTAAGTTTGGACAATTGTATGATGGGCAAAGTACAACCCACTTTTCTGTAATCGATAAGGATGGAAATGCAGTTTCTCTTACGTACACACTTGAGTTCTCATATGGCTCTCGCTTAGGTTCTCCTGAACTTGGTTTTATCCTGAATAATGAAATGGGAGACTTCAATGCCATTCCGGGAGAAACTAATCGCTCGGGTCGGATTGGAACACTTCCAAATCAAATCGAACCGGAAAAACGTATGCTTTCGAGTATGAGTCCAACCATTATTGCTAAGGACGGAAAGCCTTATTTCGTAATTGGAACTCCCGGTGGACGAACCATCATCAATACTACATTCCAGACCGTTCTAAAAGTTATCGAATTTGACATGCGCGTTGACCATGCCATTGAGTCCATGAAAGTTCACCACCAATGGTTACCTGATCGAATTCTTTATGAACCGAATACACTTTCACCTGACACAAAAGCCGCTCTTGAAGCTATGGGACACACCCTGGTTCCAAGAAGCAGTCTCGGACGAATGATGGGAATTATTTGGGATCAGGAAAATGGTGTCTTTATTGGCGCTTCTGATAGTTCAAGCCCTGATGGGGGAGTAGCTGGATTCTAAAAATGAAATACCCTGAAGTCAAAAATAGTAGCGAAGTGGGAAATTATCCTGCAAAAGTATTTGCGGGTGGTGGATTTGTTTGGGATGAAGTTTTAGAGTATCGAGTTTGGTGCCACCCAGAGCAAGGTGCTCAAAATAAGTTTGAAGGAGACGACTACTTTTACGCCTTTGATAATTTTGAGGATGCCTTAGAATTTTCTAAATCAACTAAAGGAACAGTTGAACCAATAGCCTTAATTCTGCAAAGAGAATACATAGATGAACCTGAAAGTGGGGAGTATATTCATATTAAGAAAGAGCGAATAACCGAATGGCCTGTTGAGTTCTTGTCTCGACCGAGAAGAACCGATTCAACAATTCCTGACTTTCTATCACCGACCGCTCCAGAAAACAGACTTGATATTTTAAGAGGAAACGTGTGAAAAGAAAAGAACCGACCTCAGAATGACTATGAGTAATTGAGTGGGCATGCAATTACTCATAGCCTAAACAGTTAATCCTCAACCTCCCCCATCAGCTCTTCAATAGCTCTTTCGAGCTGTTGATCTCTTCCGAAATCGATAACACCAGGCATATTCTTAATCTGGATATCTGGTTTGGTTTCCAGGTTTTCCATCCAGCGACCAGCTTTATCTTTGGCGCTTACAGGAACAACTCCCCATACACCACCATTTGGCAATCGCTCCCATCCTGCAAAGCTACAGGTTCCTGGAACGGGCATCCCCAGGGTAGTACCTATTTCAAGATCAACATAACCCTGAGCATAGCAGTGTCCGTCTGAGTAATTACTTTCATTGAACATAGTCAGAGTTGGCTTAGTCCAGCGGGAAGTTGGTTCCCCTCCTACCACTTTATCAGCCGTAGCATAGGTAATAAATCGCTCTCCGGTAAAAAACATAGCCAAATCAGCTACAAGATCTCCTCCTCCATTAAAACGAGTGTCAACAATGATCGCTTCAGCATCAAGGTATTTGCCCATTATATCCTCAAAAATATCTCGATAAGGACCATCACTCATTCCCGGGATATGAACATAGCCCAGCTTTCCATCACTCTTTTCTTTCACCTCTTCTGCATTCTTTTTAACGAAGCGATTATAAAGCAATCCATTTTCTGTTCCCAACGAAACAGGCTTCATGGTGATAGTAACGGGGTTTCTGCCTCGCTCATCGGTTAGTTCAAGGAGTGTGAACTTTCCGGCTTTCCTGTTCAGGTATTTAGCTACATCCTCATCAGCCGAAACTACTTCTCCGTCAATTTTTTGGATAATCATACCTGGCTTAACATCGAACTTGGCTTTATCCAGTGGGCCGCCTTCAATTACTTCTACAATCTTGATACCATCATCGGTGTGCTCATAATCCATAAAAATACCTAATGAAGCTGTTGCATCTCCATTATCGATATTATCACCGAACCGACCTCCGGCATGAGACACATTCAATTCACCTAGTATTTCACTTAAGAGCTCAGCAAACTCATAGCCATTACCTGTATGAGCGACTTTTGGCTTGTACTCATCAACAAGCATATCCCAATCGTTACCATGGAAGCTAGGCTCATAAAAGATTTTACTGGTTCGAAGGGCAACATGATCGAACATGACTTCTCGCTCGGCTTCTGAATCAAAATTCATCTCCGCACTGATGCTAATCGATTTTTGAGAACCAGCACCCGGATCAATCTTCGAAATTCTTCCACTGCTTAACAGATAAAGGTTCTCCATTTTGTCGTCCCACATTAGACTGGCACCGCCAGCATTTAATCTAAGCACCTGCTTGGTCTCCCGGGTTCTCAGATTTGTTTCCCACAGGTTTAAACCTCGTTCAAAACGTGCCAGGTAGTACAGTTTGCTAGCATCTTTTGAGAGAACAGCATCACCTAAACTGGAAGAATGAATAGTAAGTCTGGCCGTACGATCTTCCATCCCATTCCAGTCAAAGTTCAAACTTTTATCCTCTTCTTTTTCTTCGTCTTCTTTTTTCTCATCCTCGTCTTCCTTCTTCTTTTCTTTAGCAGCCTTCTCAAGTTCTTCCATTAACTTGAAGTCTTCTTCACTGAGGTTGTACTTATCCCAACCTTCCTGGGTAAAAAACATGGTATATACATCATATTGAGAACGACCGCTGGTAGCGTAACTCTTCAATCCATGGCGATTACTAAACCAAAGCAACTGCTTCCCTTCATTCACCCAACTTGGACTAGTATCGTAATATCCGCTCGGAACCAAGGTTTTCATTTCTTCCTCTCCTGATGCATCTAAAAGTACGATATCGGCATTATTGAGGAGTTTATCGTAGCGCATCAATAACCATTTACTATCCGGGCTCCAGCTGAAGTCCTTATCTCCATCTCGCATATGGTATAAATCTTCAGGAGTAAGCAGGGTAACCGTTCGCTTCGATTCAAGATCCATCACCTTCAGCGTTCTACGATCCTCAATATAGGCTATCTTCTTACCGTCAGGAGAAATCTTTGGTAGGTAGTTGTCTACATTTGTCTCGATGAGTGCTTCTTCTTCAAGCAGTGTGGAAGCATAGAAGAAAGGCTCTTCTTCCCTTACCTTTTTTGTTTGGTAGATACTCCATTTTTTATCTCTTTCACTAGCATAAACAACAGATTCACCATCAGGAGTAAAAGAAACAAAGCGCTCCGTTTCAGGAGTTTTCGTTATTCTTTTGGTGAGTGAACCATCTACCGTGGTTACAAATACTTCTCCGCGAGCAATAAAGGCAATCTCCTTGCCATCAGGAGAAATAGCCATTTCAGAAACTCCTCCATTCACATTTAGAATTTCATCGCTATTCGCAATATCCTGGGTACGGATTGAGATATTCACCTTTCTTGGGTCACTTCCCTCCTGCATCGTGTACACTTCTCCGTGATAGCCAAAAGCCAATCTCCCATTTCCGATACTTAAAAACCTAACCGGGTGGGTATCAAACTCAGTCAATTGAGTATTTGTAGAAGGATTAGATAAGCTCAGTTTGTGAATATTGAATGAGCCACCTTCTTCACTCAAATAATAGATATTCTGCTCAGTATCATCATAAACCGGGTTGCGATCTTCTCCATAAAATTCGGTGATTTTAGTGTGCTCACCTGATCTTGTGTCATAGCTCCAGATATCCCGGGCTATGGCTGATTGATGGTGTTTTCTCCATGGGTCTTCATACCCTTTGTTATCATGGTAAATTAGCTGAGTACCATCACTGTTCATCTGAACATATTCAGCAGGAACGGTAAATACCTGATCTACTCTTCCCCCACCTACCGGCACTGAATAAAGTTCTGCCTGTCTGCTTGTTGGATATTGGCGATGAGTTGCCAAGTCCTGGCGTTGGGCCTTGAATAGAACTGAATTATTATCTGATGAAAAGGTATAAGGTTCTTCATCATTTGAATGGAACGTCAAGCGGGTAGCTGCACCACCTAATGCGTCCATTACATAAATATCAAAATTTCCATATCGATCAGAAGCAAAAGCGATATGTCTGCCATCATTACTCCAAACGGGCATGTAATCGTGTGCTTTATGAAAGGTAATCCTGGAAGCCTGGCCACCTGAAGTCGGTACTGTGTACAAGTCTCCTTTATAGGTAAAGGCGATGGTTGATCCATCCGGAGAAATAGAAGGATATCTTACCCATTCCGGAGTAACTTGGGCAAAGGTAATAGTCACCAAAAAAAGCGAGAAACAGAGTGAAAGAAATGATCGCATGTAAATAATCCCTTTAATTTTGAATTTCATGAAAGTATAGAAAACGTGCCGCCGATTTTGTAAATAGTTTTACTTAAAGCGTATAAAAAAGCTAACCTGAGTTGAACATTGAACAAGGAACTTCGAGGTTCAGTGTTCAATGTTCTTTATTCAAGAAGCCTCTTAGGGGTAATTATTAGCAAGCGTGTACTAATATTAGACAGTCAACAATATTCTTGGCCTGAAGAATGAAAAAGCACACCCCACTTTTAATTGCCCTCTTATTATTATTCACATTTTGCGAAAACTCAACCGATAGCGGTTCTTCTGTGGAAGTTGATTTAGATGATGGTACCGCACTTGATCTTTCAGACTGGACTACAGAAACGCATAGCAATGATGTTGATCCAAACTACTCGGTCGTTTTTGAGGAAAATACTCTTAAAAGAATCGATATCACTATCAGCTCAAGTAACTGGGCTGCCATGCAGGCTGATCTTGACGAAAACCTGACTGGCTCCATTGAAGACATTGATTTTACTCCAGTTTGGGTTCCGGCTACTATTAGCTTTGATGGTTTGATTTGGTCTAAAGTAGGAGTCCGGTACAAAGGAAATTCCACTTTATTAAATGCTTCCCGAAGTGGAGGAGATAAATACCCATTCAAGCTCGATTTTGATGAATTTGAAGATGAATTTCCCGAAATAGATGATCAGCGTTTCTATGGATTCAAACAATTGAATTTGGGAAACAATTACTCTGATGACACTTTCATGCGTGAGAAAATTGCGCCAGATTTGTTTCGTGAATTTGGCGTTTCAGCACCCAGAACTGCTTTTTATGCTGTTTATTTAGATCGAGGGAACGGATCAAATTTTATTGGTCTCTATACGCTTGTTGAAGAGGTAGATGATTCGGTACCCGATTCCCAATTTCCTGATGACAATGGTAACCTCTATAAGCCCGATGGAGATGCAGCTTCTTTCGCACTAGGCACTTATGATGAATCTGAATTTGATTTGAAAACTAACGAAGATGAAGCCGATTATTCAGATGTACAAAGCTTTTATGATATACTTCATAGTGATTTAAGAACCTCTGACGAAACCCAATGGAAAGCCGATCTCGAAGGTATTTTTGACGTGGACACTTTTCTCAAATACCTGGCTGTAAATAATGTAATCCAGAATTGGGATACCTATGGCCTGATGACGCACAATTATTTCCTCTACAATGATGAAGGTATATTGACCTGGATTCCATGGGATAATAACGAAGCCTTTCAAGATGGAAAAATGGGCGGCGCTTTAAGTTTAGGAATGGACGAAGTAAGCTCGGATTGGCCTATCATTCGATATATAATAGATATTGAGGAATACGAAACTACGTATATGAACTATGTGCAAGAATTTAATGAAGGAGTATTCGAAAGTTCCACAGTAAATGCCACCCTTTCCAGCTATGAAACTTTGCTTAATGAATATGCTTCTCAGGAATCATCAAGCTTTAGCACTTCTGTAAGCTCTTTACAGAGCTATATCGAAACCCGGAATTCCGTAGCAGCCAGCTTCGTAGAATGACCTAATCAGAAGTGAACATATCGAACATTGAACGTTGAACAAGGAACATCGAACTTCAGCGTTCAAAGTTCACGATTCAATGTTCTTCACTTGGGATATCTGATCTCTTCGACCATTTCCTGGACTTCTTCCGGGGGCTCAGGATAAAATCTTCCAATGGCTAACGAAACGACCAGATTCACTAACATACCCAGCGTTCCTATTCCTTCGGGAGAAATACCAAACCACCAGTTTTCAGGTACATTAAGTTCCGGAAAGGCAATTTTGAAGTAAATGATGTAGGCAAGTGTGAATAATAGCCCGGCTACCATGCCTGCAACTGCCCCTTCCCTGTTCATCTTTTTATAAAAAATTCCCAAAATGATAGCTGGAAAGAACGATGCTGCTGCTAAGCCAAAGGCAATAGCCACAACCTGGGCTACAAAGCCAGGTGGATTAATTCCAAAATATCCCGCAACCACTACCGCAACTGCTGCTGCGATCCGTGCATATCTTAATTCCGCCTTATCAGAAATATTTGGGTTGATTTGCTTCTTTATCAGATCGTGAGAAACAGCGGTAGAAATTACTAATAGCAAACCAGCAGCCGTAGAAAGTGCAGCCGCCAGTCCTCCTGCAGCTACAAGAGCAGCCACCCAGTTGGGGAGTCCTGCTATTTCAGGATTTGCAAGCACCATAATATCACGATCTACATAGAGTTCGTTCTCTGAGCTTGTAACTTCATTGCCAAATAAAGGCTCGCCTACTTCCCCTCGTTTAACCTCTCCATTTTCTTTTAGAAGCTCTGGTACGCCAACGATTGCAGCACCGGGTTTGTAATCAATCAGACCATCCTCATCTTTATCTACCCAGGCTAAAAGACCAGTTTCTTCCCAAGTATCGAACCAAGGAGGCATCTGTTCATAAGGTTGCTCGCTAACCGTTTCTATCAAATTGGTTCTGGCAAATACAGCAATTGCGGGAGCAGTGGTATAAAGTATGGCGATAAAAATAAGGGCATATCCTACTGATACACGAGCATCTTTTACTTTTGGAACCGTGAAGAACCGAACGATCACGTGCGGCAAGCCTGCTGTTCCAACCATCAAAGCTACGGTGATAAAAAACACATCCTGCATACTCTTGGTCCCTGAAGTGTATTCGGAAAACCCAAGCTCGGTATGCAGTTGATCCAGCTTATCTAAAAGGAATACTCCTGAGCCATCATTAAGGGTTGAACCAAACCCAAGTTGGGGAATAGGGCTCCCAGTTAGCTGCATCGAGATAAAGAAGGCAGGAACCATAAAAGCAAAAATGAGCACACAGTATTGAGCTACTTGGGTGTAAGTAATACCCTTCATTCCTCCCAAAACCGCATAGAAGAAAACGATGGTCATTCCAATAACCACACCCCAAAAGATTTCAACTTCCAGGAACTTGGAGAATACCAGGCCAACACCCCTCATCTGCCCGGCCACATAGGTAAACGAAACGATCAAAGCACAGATGACGGCTACGGTACGGGCGATATCCGAGTAGTATCGGTCGCCGATGAAGTCAGGTACAGTAAACTTTCCAAACTTTCTTAGATAAGGAGCCAAAAGCAGTGCAAGTAGTACATAACCTCCAGTCCATCCCATTAAGTAAACAGCTCCATCATAACCCATAAATGAAATAAGGCCTGCCATAGATAGAAAAGAAGCAGCTGACATCCAATCAGCAGCTGTAGCCATTCCATTGGTTAGTGGCTTTACTGATCCTTCTGCTACATAAAATTCACTAGTTGATGCAGCCTTACTCCATATTGCAATACCGATATACAACGCGAAGGTAATCCCTACAATGATATAGGTCCAAACTTGAACATCCATCAGGCATCCTCCTCGCTTACTCCATACTCCTTATCGAGGCGGTTCATCAGAAACACATACACAAAAATCAGAATTACGAAGGTATAAATAGATCCCTGTTGTGCAAACCAGAATCCAAGTTTAAATCCTCCAACTCGTATTGCATTTAATTCTGGTGCTAATAGAATTCCAAAACCGTAAGAAACCACAAACCATATAGTGAGCAGTATCCCCAGGTATCTTAGGTTTTTTTTCCAGTAACCTTTTAAGTCTTTGTCTGACATTCATTATCTCCATTTGATATAGCTTGAGCCAGGAAAAGCTTTAAACTCAAGTTGGAGAATAGTATGCGGCTTTTAAGCGACTTGTTCAAGGTAGCTTTACATGAGAAAATCTTTCACTTGGCAGATGCCCAAAGATTTCTTTATTTCGACGTATGAGACTACTAATTCTGGCGCTCGGCTTTATTCTTTATTCGTGCTCTTCAGCCGAAAAAAATGAAGGAATTCCTGAATCAAACCCGGAGGGTATGGTTTGGATAGCAGGCGGCTCATTTAATATGGGAGGAGATGATCTGCAGGCAAAGCCGGATGAACTCCCTCTTCACCAGGTTTCGGTAAGTGGTTTTTGGATGGATATTCATGAAGTGACCAACGCTCAATTTGAGGAATTTGCAAATGCTACCGGGTACCTAACCGTAGCAGAACGTACACCTGATTGGGAAGAACTCAAAAAACAACTCCCCCTTGGTACTCCCAAACCTCCTGATTCTGTTCTGGTTCCTGCTTCATTAGTATTTGAAAAAGATTTTGTTGAAAAAAAATTACCTACCTGGAACTGGGTTCCTGGAGCTAATTGGAGACAACCGCTAGGCCCTGAGAGCACTAATGAGGGACAAGAAAATTACCCTGTCATTCATATAGCCTGGGAAGATGCACAAGCTTATGCCGATTGGGCTGGAAAACGATTACCTACTGAAGCTGAGTGGGAATATGCAGCCCGTGGGGGTGTATTTGAAACCCAATCAACTCGAAAGCAAGCAGCTATAGCAGCGAACATTTGGCATGGTACCTTCCCTTATTCGAATTCAGAAGATGATGGACATTATTATTCTGCGCCTGTAAAGAGTTTTGAACCCAACATTCTTGGCCTTTACGATATGGCGGGAAATGTTTGGGAATGGACGCAAGACTGGTACGATCCCAACTATTATAAAATTTCAAATGGAGCCGAAAATCCTGTTGGCCCTGATAAAGGATTTGATCCCTTTGAACCAACCATTCCAAAAAAAGTGGTACGTGGCGGTTCCTTTTTATGCCACGAAAGTTACTGTGCGGGATACCGGGTATCTGCAAGGATGAGATCGAGCCCTGATACCGGATTACTACATACCGGATTTCGACTGGTAAAAGATTATACACCCAACGATTCATAACATGAAATACACAAGCCCTCTTATTCTCTTTATTTGCTTTCTCTTGAGTTGTACCTCTCTCACTGAAACCGAAAGCCAACTTGATTTTGAAACAATCCCCGATACTCAAAAAAAGAATATCGTTTTCATTTTATCTGATGATCACCGTTTTGACTTCATGGGGTTCACAGGTAAAGTACCCTGGTTAAAAACTCCGGCTATGGATCGTATGGCAGAGGAAGGTGCCTACTTCCCAAATGCATACGTAACCACTGCCCTATGCTCACCAAGCCGGGCTTCTATACTAACCGGTTTGTATTCTCATTCTCATACCGTTGTAGACAACCAGGCCCCAGATCCGGGAAACCTTACTTTTTTCCCTGAATACCTTCAACAGCATGGATATAGCACCGGGTATTTTGGCAAATGGCATATGGGCGATGAAAATGATGAACCCCGCCCCGGTTTCGATCATTGGGTAAGCTTTCGTGGCCAGGGAGTGTATTATAACCCAACCTTGAATATTAATGGTGATCGGGTCGAGTATGGAGATTCCACCTATATCACAGACTTATTAACCGAACTCTCAGTGGAATGGCTAAATGAGCAATCAACTGATGAGCCATTCTTTATGTATTTATCGCACAAAGCAGTACATGCCGAATTCATGCCTGCTCAAAGGCACCTAGGTACTTATGCGAATGAGGAACTGATATATCCGCCAAGCTTTAATGCTCCCAAATATGGAATCCCTAACCTACCTACTGCCCAGTATACAGGAACTCCATTAGAGGGGGAAGAATATTATGGAGACGGTCGTCTTCCTGATTGGGTAAAAAATCAACGAGAATCCTGGCATGGCGTGGACTATATGTATCATGGGCAGATGGATTTCGAGACCTTCTACAAAAATTATACGGAAAGCTTGCTAGCTGTTGATGAAAGTATAGCAGCAGTTATGGACGCTCTTGAAGCCAAAGGAATCCTGGATGAAACACTCATTATCTACATGGGTGACAATGGCTTTTCATTTGGAGAACATGGGTTAATTGATAAACGCCATTTTTATGAGGAATCGGCGAAGGTTCCTTTCCTTGTCCGCTATCCTGAAGTATTAGAGGGCGGTCAAGTAATCGAAGAAATGGTTCAAAACATTGATGTAGGACCTACTTTTTTGGAGTTAGCCGGAATTAAAACACCGGAACATATGCATGGAAGATCAATACTTCCCATACTGGCCGGAAATACTCCCGATGATTGGAGAGATCGCATTTTCTATGAGTATTACTGGGAATATGACTTTCCTCATACGCCAACTATTCATGGGGTTCGCACCGATCGCTATAAGTATATCCGCTACCACGGAGTTTGGGATACCAATGAATTTTACGATCTACAGGAAGATCCATTTGAAATGAACAACCTGATTGACAGTCCTGAACACCAGGAAATCATTGAAGAACTCGCAGGTGAAATCTATACCTGGCTGGAAGAGACAGATGGAATGCAGATTCCTTTAAAACGAACTATCAAGCACCGTTGGGGTGATCAACGCAATATTGGAGTGTACTAAAATGAAGAATACTGCCTGGCTAAACTTACCCATTAAAGAAGTAAAACGTTCTAAGGACTTCTTTCAAAAGCTTGGAGCTTCATTCGTAGAAAATGAAACCGAAACTATGTTCGGTATTTACCTCGGTGGAAATAACATTCAGATCATGATGTTTACTCACCCGGAGTTCGAACAATTTACCCAAGCAGAGGTCATTGATGCTTCTTCTTCCGCAGAGATGTTGATTTCAATGGAAGCATCTTCAAGAGAAGAAGTGGATGAAATGGCAACAAAGGTTAAGGAAGCTGGAGGACAAGTCCAGGGGCCTGATTTATGGGGAGGCTGGATGTATGGAATCCTTTTTCAGGATTTGGATGGGCACCGATGGAATATGGCTTATATGGACTGGAATAAGATGCCTAAGTAACATCAAAGATTCTTTTATTTGAAGCTATGAAACTACCAATCCTAAAATCATCCCTCTTTATTCTACTGGGCCTATTAAGTCTGAACTGTACTCAATCTGAAAAAAAAGAACGAGTAGAGATCAAACATCTTGATTCGGGTAAGATTCTCCCTGAGGAAGCTGATCTACCCTTCTCTGAAGCTGTGTTGGTTGACAACACCTTATACCTCTCCGGCCAAATTGGGATTATACCAGGAACGTTAACCCTGGTTGAAGGAGGCATAGGAGCCGAATCTAAACAAGTGATGGAGAACATAAAGACAACTCTTGAGGCTCATGATTTCAATATGAATGATATTCTTAAATGCACCATTATGATCGATGATATCTCCCAATGGAGCTCCTTTAATGAGATCTATAAAACCTATTTCGAAGAGCCTTATCCTGCACGTAGCGCTTTTGGAGCAGATGGATTAGCTCTTGGCGCTGCTATTGAGGTTGAATGCATAGCGGTTTTAAAGTCCGATTAAACACTTCTTCTTTTTTACAATCTCTCTCCAGATGCTTTATGGGAACGATACTCAGAGAATTTCTGGCGGGATTTTAGAAAAGTGACTAATGAGTATTAACCATCCAAAGAAGTCATCCTGAACTCGTTTCAGGATCTTACGGAAGGGCGTTGATTAATCGTTATTCCAATAATTGATTCGTGGGCTTTACAAAGATGCCGAAACGCGTTCGGCATGACCTTAAATAAAAAACCCCAACCGGCTTTCCACCAATTGGGGTTTATCCTGTTTCTCCATGAAAGAAACTCTTAAACACTTTTGCGAGCGAAGCGAAGCAATCTCAGTTTCAGGTACTCTGAGATTGCTTCGGCAAAATGCCTCGCAAACGGTGCTTTTTATTTAACTGCAGCCTGAGGTAGAGCCACAAGTAATACACTTCATACATGTGCCATTGCGTACCATCGTCATGCTTCCGCATTCAGGGCATGCATCACCTGTATAACCTAATTGCTTTGCTTTCTCATAATCACTTTCGTAGCTACTTGCCTTTTCTGCTTTCACAGCCTGAACCGTTGCTTGTGTTTCAGTGATTACCTGTTCAACTACTTCCGGAATCTTAGCCTCTGCCGGTGCTGGAGGCGCAGCAGGTGCTGGCACTGGTGCCGGAGTTGCTATGGCAGCAGCAGTAGCCGTTGCATCTTCCATTGGGCGTAGATCACGAGTATGAATTTGATCAGCTGGCACGTGAGCCAAATCTTCTCTTCCAAGATACGTAACTGCTAATTCACGGAAGATGTAATCGATTACCGATGTACTCATCTTCACATGTGGGTTACCATTTACCATACCGCTTGGCTCAAACTTGGTGAATACAAAGGCATCCACAAATTCCTCTAGTGGCACTCCGTGCTGAAGACCTAAAGAGATAGAAATAGCGAAACAGTTCAGTAAGCTTCGGAAAGCAGCGCCTTCTCGGTGCATATCAATAAAGATCTCACCAAGCTGACCGTTTTCGTATTCGCCTGTTCTTAGATAAACGCTTTGTCCACCTATTTTCACTTTTTGAGTATATCCTTCACGCCGGAAAGGAAGTCTCTGACGACGAGCTACATATTTGTGAATGATGCGCTCTGCAATCTCAACTACCTGATCCTGAGCTTTGGCAACTACTGGATCTGCAGGTGTTTCTTCTTCCTCATCCAGTTCTTCAAACACATCTGCCATACTATTCAATGGCTGGCTAAGCTTAGAACCATCACGATAAAGAGCATTTGCTTTCAACATCATTTCCCATGAAAGCATATAAGCGTCTTTCATGTCTTCCACTGTTGCTTCATTTGGAAGGTTAATGGTTTTGGAAATTGCTCCTGATAGGAATGGCTGTGCAGCCGCCATCATCTTGATATGACCTTCTGCGGAGATATAACGGGTTCCGATTCGTCCGCACTTATTCGCACAATCAAAAACTGCAAGGTGCTCATCTTTTAGATGAGGGGCACCTTCTACGGTCATGGTTCCGCAAACATAATCATTGGCTTCCTGGATTTGCTCCTTACTAAATCCTAAATGTTTAAGCATATCAAAGGTAAAGTCAGATAACTGCTCTTCCGTAATCCCAAGTACTTCTTTGCAGAAGTCTTCACCTAATGTGAAGTGGTTGAACGCAAATTTAATATCGAAACTGCTAGGTAAGCCTGCTTCAATTGCTTCCAGCTTCTCATCGGTAAAGCCTTTCGCCTTCAGAGATTCCGGGTTGATATGCGGACAGCCTTCCAGTGTGGCATGACCTTTTGCATAATTGATAATCGCTTCAGCTTCTTTGGGAGTATATCCTAATGTCTTTAATGCTCTTGGTACACTCTGGTTGATTATCTTGAAGTATCCGCCACCCGCAAGTTTCTTAAACTTCACAAGTGCGAAATCTGGCTCAACACCAGTTGTATCACAGTCCATTACCAGGCCAATAGTACCTGTAGGAGCAAGTACCGTTACCTGTGCATTTCTATATCCATTCTTTTCACCCAGCTCAACGGCTGCATCTGAAGTTTCTTTGGCTGCACTAAGAAGGTAATCAGGGCAAATTGATGCATCGATACCTAAAGGCTTAACAGTCAGGCCTTCATATTCTTTTGGTGCTGCATTATAAGCTGCACGTCTATGATTACGCATTACACGAAGCATGTGCTCCTTATTACGCTCATATCCTTCAAAGGCACCTAACTCACCAGCCAGCTCTGCGCTTGTTTCATAGGCTTTCATATGCATAATTGCTGTAAGTGCTCCGGCAATTGCTACCCCTTCAGCACTATCATAAGGAATCCCTTGTACCATAAGCGCAGCACCAATATTGGCATAACCTAGCCCAAGAGTTCTGAATACATAAGAAAGCTCTGCGATTTCTTTAGATGGGAATTGAGCCATGAGAACAGAAATCTCAAGAACGGTGGTCCAGATTCTGGAAGCATAACGAAGAGACTCTACATCAAAGGTGGTGCATTCTTCATCGGTGAAGTACTTCATTAAGTTCAATGAAGCAAGATTACATGCTGTGTTATCCAGGAACATGTATTCAGAACATGGGTTACTTGCTCTGATTTCTCCATCTTCAGGACACGTATGCCATTCGTTGATGGTATCATGGTACTGTGTACCCGGATCAGCTGAAGCCCACGCAGCATATGCGATTTGATCCCACATTTCCTGTGCTTCAAGCGTTTTGCAAGGTTTAGGCTCGCGACCTTCTTTTTCTGCTGTTTCCTTTTCTACCCTCCAATACAGATTCCATTCAGAATTATCTTTAACAGCTTTCATGAACGCGTTAGGAACACGAACAGAGTTATTCGAGTTTTGACCGGCTACAGTAGCATATGCTTCTGAATTCCAGTCTGTATCATACGTTTCGAATTCAAGATCCTTATATCCCTGAGCTGCAAGCTGGATTACCCGCTCTATATAATTGAGAGGAACCTGGTCACGCTTAGCCTGACGAATTACTTTTCCAAGCTCCTTATTCTTGAGCGGGTCACGGCTCATTGCTCCGTTAAAAGTTCTTCCTTCAATTTCTACCGGAGTATGGCAAAGGCGGATAATATCCTTAAGATGCTTTTGAGTCATTTTTGAGCCAGCAACAAGTGCAGCTACTTTTTGCTCCTCTTTCACCTTCCAGTTGATATATTCTTCAATATCAGGATGGTCGAGATCAAGAGTAACCATTTTAGCAGCACGTCGAGTGGTACCACCAGATTTAATAGCTCCCGCAGCTCGATCTCCAATTTTAAGGAAACTCATTAATCCGGAAGATTTTCCTCCCCCACTGAGTGGTTCATTCGCACCACGGATAGAAGAAAAATTACTTCCGGTACCTGAACCATACTTAAACAAACGTGCTTCACGCACCCATAAGTCCATGATTCCTCCCTCATTCACCAAATCATCATCCACACTTTGGATAAAACAAGCGTGAGGTTGAGGATGCGTATAAGAATCTTTTGATCGAGTAAGTTTCCCAGTTTTCGCATCTACATAATGATGACCTTGAGCAGGCCCGTTAATTCCATAGGCCCAGTTCAATCCTGTATTGAACCACTGTGGGCTGTTAGGAGCTGCCATTTGATTAGCAAGCATGTAGCAAAGTTCATCATAGAAAATCTTGGCATCTTCTTCGGTATCAAAATAATCATGCTTCCATCCCCAGTATGTCCAGCACCCAGCCAGGCGACTAAATACCTGCCTACTATCAACCTCATGAGAAAAGCGCTTTTCCTCAGAGAGATTTTTTAATTCCTTTTCATCCGCTACAGAACGCTGAAGCCAGCCGGGCACTCCTTTTTCAGATACCTTTTTAAGAGCGGCAGGTACGCCTGCTTTCCTGAAGTATTTCTGTGCAATAATATCAGTTGCAACTTGAGACCATGACTCAGGTACTTCCACGTTCTCCATAAAGAATACTTGTGAGCCGTCCGGGTTTTTAATTTCTGAGGTTCTCTTGACAAAATTCATCCCGTCATAGGGAGTAGACCATTCAGGATTTGTATAAAAGCGAGTAAACTTCATTGGCGTAATACTGTAGATTTCGTGTTAGTCTTTCGTGGATTTAATACCGTCAACCCCTCGAGAATTCAAGCTGATTCTCCTAAAGAAGTGCCCTCAAATATATAGGCAGGCAAGTAGGCTAACAAATTAAATCTGGACTTTTTTTCCACAAAAAGTATTACTTATCCACATTAACTAATATTTAAATTTAATAAAGATTGGTTAACGTTATTTTAATTATATGAATTACTATTTTATCGATTTAAAAAAATATTGAACAGCCAATAAAAATTACGTTAAAACATTAATAAAAGCATGTTTATTAAGTCAAGGCCTTGAAAAGTTATCCACATTAAATTCTTTTCAAACTTAATTTAGATAATATTTATTCATAAATTTCATTTGTTATTTTTTAGTATAAATGATAAATAATATGATTTATATTCCTTTTTTTTGTATTGATATTTTTTGGGTTTCGGACAGATTTTTCACAGCAAACCTATCCCCTATCCCTGTAGCCTTAAGAAAAAAAGTTTAACATTTTTATCACAAAGCCCTTTTCGAGAAACTAAAAGTGAAATAGCCCAGTTACTGATCAAAAAAAATAAGATGAAATTTCTAAAGAGCTTTATCTGGTTAGCGTTTGTTTTTGCTACCACTGCTTCTTTTGCATTTTCTCAAGATGCAATATCTATCCCGGTTACTGAATTCAACCCGGAACAACTAGAGGAGTATGTGGAAAATCCTAAGTGGTCAATTCTATCTCTTCCCCGAAGAGATAAAACAACCTACACCCTTGTTGAGATGAACGATCGTACAGCTATTAAGGGAGAAAGTAAGAACAGTGCCTCTGGCCTTATATATAAGGTAGATATAGATCCTAACGAATATCCAATTATAGAATGGAGCTGGAAAGTAGATGATGTACTAGAACAAGGGAACTACAAAACAAAAGATGGGGATGACTATGCAGCCAGAATTTATATCACCTTTGATTATAGCAAACGAAAGTTAAAATTCGGTGACCGGGTCAAATATGAAGCCATACGAACTTTTACCAGGTATAAAATTCCGCTCCGGGCTCTTAACTATGTATGGGCAAATAAAGCCGAGACAGAAACCATTGCTCCCAACGCATATACAAATTGGGTATATATGGTAGCCGTACAATCCGGAAAAAATGAAAGTGGCGATTGGAAATTTGAATCCAGAAATATAGTGGAGGATTACAAAGCAGCTTTTGGCGAAGAACCTCCAAGAATTTCAGGAGTAGCTATTATGACCGATTCCGATAATACAAAGGCGGAAAGTAAAGGGTATTATGGTGATATCGTGTTTAGAAGCCTGCCCCTGAACGATAACTGATCTTACAAGAGGAGGGAAATTACTGTGCAAACTCTTCGCTTCATCAATAGCGCTGAAGTTCCTACTGATTCTGTAGCTCTACTGCGGCACCCAAATTGGAGCTCTGCTCCAACCATTAGCCTTCATATACCATAATTGGATACAGAGGCCTTTCAAGTCTTGGATTTGAAAGTGAATGCGGAAACCTTTTAAAGCCATTCAGTAGCCCCAAACAAACAAAAGTCCCAGCGTCCGTGGGTGTTGCACAACATTGAAATTATCTGCGTCGGTATAGAGGTGTCTAAAGTGGGGGTAATAATCGCAAAATGTCCCGTAGTAGAGCTAAGTTTTCCCTTCCGTCACGGAGCAGAGCTCCGTAACTAGGTTAAAGGGATAGTAATCATCGCAGCCGAATACATTTCCATCTACATCTACACTGGTTCTTATCGTACCCAGATGAACATGTGTCAGTACAGTTATGAAGAAAACTTCTTATTCAATAATATTCTCTGACTCTTTACCTTCATTTGTAAAAACTAACTTTTCATATATCACAAACAAGTTAGCTCCAAGATAAATTATAAGTCCAATGAATTTATCTGAATGTTTATAAAGCATATCATATGACCAATTTGCAAATGCAATTTTATCCATTATAATAAAAGACGGGTATTCTAAAGTCTTTTCAATAAGTATCATTGCAACAAACAAAACTATGAATATCGAATTGACGATAAGATTATATACTATAAGTTTCCTTCTTTCTTTAAAGAAAAAGCCAATAATAATCATCAGAATAAATACACCTAGTATTATTTTCCCATCATAAAGAAACCTCAAAATTTCTAATCTCATTTTATTGTCCTCCTTTCATTGCATTTATGAAAACTCTGATCTTCGTTACAGTTTGGGTATATAAATCATATACATCATGATGACCTTCTAATACTTTCATGCTTTCCTCTACCAGAATCGTAGTTAATAAAACATGTGAAAGTTCATACATAGCTGTATTCTTCGATTGTCCAAAAGAAATCAGGCTCTACCCATTAACATTTAGAATTGATTTACCACTTCAATTATTTCATCTGTTTCTTCGTCATATTTAATCGCTAAATGCCACGCAATTGATATAAATGAGGTAATAATATCTTTTGAATTATCTTCATATAGCTTTTTACCTTTGATATCCTTGCTGAATAGGATCACTTTTAGATTTTTTGGGTTAACTGTGGAGTCAGGAGTCAAATCATATTTGGAATAATAATCTTCTTCAATTACAAACCAAGTATCGTCTTCTAGAGGGAATAATCCGTTTGAAAGAAAAATCTCTTCAAACTTTTTCACATTTTCACCTGCAATTGAAAGCTCAACACCATTAATATCTTTCATTTTCAATCTATCATTATCGATAGTAATTGAGTTTTTACAACTAAATAAAGAAAACATGGAAAAGTAGATTACGAACTTGAGTATTCCTTTTTCTAATTTCATTATTTCACCTATATCTTTTGATTGCTTCTTCTAAGAATCGATTACCTTGAAAGAAGGATTCTCTGCTCCCAAGAAAACTGGACCTACCTTGTGCTGAAAAATGACTTACTCCTCTTTGTCCTAATATAAAACCCTGCATGTTAAATTTTCTTGCTGTAGCAAGATCCGTATCAGATGGAGCATTTCCTCCAGCTACGATATTTCCATTTACATTCCATCCTGGGTGTGTATGTATAAATGCAATTACATGACGGTCTCTATAGGTTGTATTGCTTCCGTCGTAATTCGGCAGATAAAAACTACCACTTCTCGAAGTATTACCATATGTAGCGGGATTGAAAATTACCAAACTAAAATTACCGTTTTCATCCTCGAGAAGATATGCAGCCAACTCTACAGCAACACCTTCTTCTTTACCTGGATGAGATAGTAACCACATTAGTTGCAAGCCAAAAGTAATTAGATCACCTTCAAAATATTCCATCTCTCCAAAATATGGATTAGGCCCAAATTCGGGTACAGTTTGTTGACTAGGTACTTCAGAACTCTCAGGAGTATCGTTTTCAATCGAACTTGATTGAGATGATTGATTACTACCAGTTTGGCCATTTTTATTTTTTTCTACTAGTGTTCGTAGCCCATCAACTATGGCTTGATTGTCTGCCTGTGCTTTGGCTTCAGGACTAGCATAAATCTCTCCATCCTGCCCACAAAAGGTTACATAGGAAGAACCACACGAACTCATTCCGGTTGGGTCGGTGTAGTTGAGGGGGTTATTTCCTACATAGGTGTACGAGGAGGAGAACTCCATTAACGGATCCATTTGGTTGAAGCGGCCTAGGAGTGGATCATAACCCCGGGCATTCATGTGTACCATCGTCAGGCTGGCTTCGTCGTCCTGCTCATGCCCGGTGAATTTGTAATCATCATTTGGGTTGGAGGAGTTATTGGAGCGCCCGTCCATTTGTAGCCCAAAGGGATAGTAATCATCGTAGCCTAGTACATTCCCATCTACATCTACACTGGTGCGCACATTACCAATGTGATCTTTAAGGAAGTACACCCGCTGCGGGCGTTTGATGGTTACCGTAATGCTTGTGGTATTGGTTAGGCTAATGTTGTTCCACACTTTTAATGAGACGGTATAACTTTGCTCATGTACATTGGCAGGTAAGTTAAAGGTGTGGGTTTTTGTGGGACCGGTATACGTACTCCCTTCAATGGTCCATTGGTAGGTGGTGATATATCCACTACAGTTGTTTGGCGTACTGGTTTCCCCGGAAAATACAATCTCGGTGCCGTCTCTAAAGCTAAGCCCGGAAGGAGTATTGGTAATGGTTGCCGTGGGGGCAAAGTAGCATTCTTCGGTAGCAACAACCAGGGAAATTGAAAGAAGGCTAAGCAAGGTACTTACTAATATCTTTTTCATTGCTTGCCTCCCGTACTATCAGCGGAAGCGGGTGCCGGGCTTCTTTTTCCTGTTCCCTTTTTTCTTCTACATAGAGTACTCATAACTGTTAGTCAACTGAATTGTTAGTTTTTCTTCTTAATTGACGTGACGGATAGCCTAATCTATCCATGAATAGGTACACAAAAGCTTGACTGATTTTCCTGCTTGTACCTATCCTTGTAGTTAGAACTGCGAATGTGTAGTGACTCCTTTTACACTATGTTTGTTCTCTAACCCTTGTCGCATCATTAAGATGTGTATTACAAGAGATAGATACAACCTAATTGTAATGATTGTCATAATGGTAAATTATTGGTCTTCATGATGTTAAAAATGCTGAA
The DNA here is from genome assembly GCA_003712055.1 of Balneola sp. Lineage (NCBI taxonomy): Bacteria > Pseudomonadati > Balneolota > Balneolia > Balneolales > Balneolaceae > Balneola > Balneola sp. Next base: position 197,670 of record RHLJ01000006.1, on the reverse strand, counting down.
TGTTGATTCTCAGTTGAGGGTGAGTAGACTAAAAGTAGCTACAAGAATTTTTCATTCTTGCGCATATATTTGACTATTAGGTACAAACTTGAGCTTCATACCATGTATTCAAAGATCGAATGTACCCAATCCGAAATTTCTTCTTAACTACTTTTAGCAGCATCGCCACAACCACTGGAAGCCAGAGCTTCCCGCTCCGCATTCCGAATGTGGACATTCGTAACGAGGAAAAGATCTCTGGGGCTGTATCCCCTCCGTCAGAGGATGGTTTTAAGGTGGCAGGTATTTTTTGCCAACCACAAAAACTCTAATACACAAAAAATTAGTGGTTTCGTGTATTTGTGGCTAATCCGATGCATAGGCTCTCTGGTATCACGGGCAAACCTGGTTTACTTTCTGCTGTTCTATATCCCGGAGATTGCCTGCCTTCCGAAGTCTCGTACAGAGGATAGGCCTGTTTACCATATGTTTCTCCAGAAGGCAGGCCTGACACCTATAAAGATGACCTAGATGTATTATCCGTCAAAAGAAAGATCAAAAATTTTAACTTCTCATTCCGAAACAATGTGAAAATGAGGTCGTAACGGGCTCCGTTCAACTCAAATCAATTATTTTTTCGGAATGAAAACAAAACGCTTCGGACACTTCTTAGTAGCTTCTGCTGTTACCATATTTACTCTTCAGGCATGCAGCAACGGAGGCGATCAAAACAACAATAACAATAATAATGAGAATGATGCCGATTCCACTCTGGCTATCCCAGTGGAAGTAAATGATGTTACAAGAGGAGATATTTCAGCTTACTACTCCAATACCGCTACTCTCGAAGCTGTGGAAGAAGCCACTATCGTAGCAAAAGTAAGAGGACTTGTACAAGAGCTTATGGTCGAGGAGGGTGACTATGTAAGAGCTGGTCAAGTCATTGCTAAGATCGAAGATGATCAATACAGGATTGAAAGTGAAAGAGCTAAAGCTACCCTGGATCGACTCTACAATGATTACCAACGAAACAAGGAATTGTTCGACAGAGATTTACTTGCTGCGGAAATTTATGAAAACTCCCGTTACGAATATGAATCACAAAAAGCAGCTTACGATCTTGCCGAGCTAAATTACGAACACACTAATATAAAAAGCCCAATTAATGGTGTTATCTCAGAGCGATTTATAAAAGTTGGCAATATGATTGGTACCGATCAGCAGGCATTCCGTGTAACTGATTTTGATCCTATTCAGGCTAATTTGTTTATCCCTGAACATGAACGCGCTAAAATAAAGGCGGGACAAAGAGCTGAGATGATCGCTGATGCTATTCCAGGACAGCTATTTACAGGTCGAGTAGAAAGAATTAGTCCTATCATCGACCCTCAAACGGGTACTTTTAAAGTAACTGTTTATCTGGATGATAATCAGGATATGCTTAGACCAGGCATGTTCGGTCGTGTAAAGATCGTATACGATACACGGATGAATACCAAGATGATTCCTAAAGCAGCGATCATGTCTGAAGATGAAATCCAGTCTGTGTTTGTAATCAAAGATTCCCTTGCCTTCCGAAAAATTATTCAAACAGGCTATGTAAATGGTTCTACAATCGAAGTAGTAGCAGGATTGGATGACGGCGAAATGGTAGTAACTACCGGACAGGGAAGCTTAACTGACAGCACCCGCGTAAATATCATCCGACTTTAATTCTTAAGGGGCATATACTATGAAACTGATTGATTTTTCCATCAAAAGGAAAGTAACCATTAGTATGTTCACGGTTGCAATCCTTTTGTTTGGGGTGGTTTCATTAGGTAGACTGAATGTCAATCTTCTGCCTGATCTTAGCTATCCTACATTAACAATTCGCACCGAATTTGAAGGTGCTGCACCTATCGAAATTGAAAACCTGATTACCAAACCTATTGAAGAAGCAGTAGGTGTGGTTAAGGGAGTTAAAAAGGTTCGTTCTGTATCCAGAACCGGACAATCTGATGTTGTATTGGAGTTCGTGTGGGGTACTGAAATGGATTTCGCTAACCTGGATGTGATAAGTAAGCTTGATGCTATTCAGCTTCCGCTTCAGGCAAGTAAACCGGTCACTTTACGCTTTGACCCTTCGCTGGATCCTGTAATGCGTTACGCCCTTTACTTTGATGAAACTGAAGCTGAAACCTCATCAGAAGAAGGTGCTTCCGTAGATTTTGCATCCTATCAGGATATCAATAACCCTGATGCAATTACTGAATTAAAACAGCTTCGGATTATTGGAGAAGAGCTTTTAAAGAAGAGCCTTGAATCCACAGTCGGTGTAGCTTCTGTAAAAATTAGTGGGGGGCTTGAGGAAGAAATACAGGTTAATATCGACCAGCAACGTCTATCCTATCTTAATATCCCAATCGAAACAGTGAGTTCAGTCCTTGGTGCGGAGAATATCAATCTTTCTGGTGGTCGCCTTGAGGAAGGTACACAGCAATACCTGGTTAGAACGCTTAACGAATTCCAAAGCATCGAACAGATTCGAAATGTGATTGTCTCCACTGCAAATGACAACACGATCTACCTGAAAGATGTAGCTGATGTAACCCAGGCCTATAAAGAACGTGAGGCCATCACTCGCTTAAATGGAATGGAAGCAGTAGAGGTAGCCATCTATAAAGAAGGAGATGGAAATACCGTAGCTGTTGCCGAATTAGTAGACCAGAGAATGGGTAGAATTCAAGAAATGCTACCCGACGGAATGAAACTTGAAAAAGTATATGACCAATCCATTTTTATTGCTTCTGCGGTAAGTGAAGTTCGAAACGCAGGTATTATCGGTGGTATTCTTGCCGTATTAGTTCTCTTTTTCTTTTTGAGGGATTTCTGGAGTACGGTAATTATATCTATCTCAATTCCGGTATCGATCATCGCAACCTTTAACCTGATGTATGGCAATGATATTACTCTAAACATTATGAGTTTAGGTGGTATTGCCCTTGGGATTGGAATGTTGGTAGATAACTCCATTGTGGTACTGGAGAATATTGCACGACACCGGAGCATGGGCAAAAGTGTCCTCAAAGCTGCTCAGGATGGAGCAGGTGAAGTAGGCACGGCAGTTATCGCCTCTACCCTTACAACGGTTGCTGTATTCTTTCCGCTTGTATTTGTTGATGGAATTGCGGGGCAGCTTTTCCGTGACCAGGCGTTAACAGTAACCTTCTCACTTCTTGCTTCACTTGTAGTAGCAGTTACTTTGATTCCGATGATGTCTTCTCTTAGTTCACAAAAGAAAGAGCATGCTCCTCTTACCTTAAAAGAACCACGGACAGGATTTGGAAGAGTGCTTAGAGCCATACGCTTATTCTTCTTCTACACCATTCCTGCATTTATCACCAAGATCTTGCGATATATAATTGCTGGTGTTGCATGGGTATTCTCAAAGCTTTTTGCCATTCCACTTTTCTTATTTGATAAAGCTTATGGCGGAATAGAAAAAGCGTACCATGGCTTACTTCTTGGAGCAATGAAAGCTCGATTCCTGGTAATCCTTATCGCTATTGGTTCTTTTGTCGGTGCTATTGCCCTGGTTCCAAAAATAGGAATCGAGTTGATTCCACAAATGTCTCAGGGTGAATTCTCGGTAGAATTTAAATTACCTCCGGGAACCCCCATCGAAGAAACCGATGAAGCATTACGAGCCGTTCAAGATGTAACCAGAAACCGTTCAGGAGTACGTTCTACCTTTGCTGTAGCAGGAACTGGTAACAGAATTGATGCAAATCCAGACGAAGGTGGTGAGAATTGGGGCGAGCTTAATGTTATGTTAGCTTCCAGAGCATCTGCTTCTGATGAGGAACGAACTATGAGCTCTATGCGCCAGTCATTAGCCCAGGTTCCCGGACTCCAGTACAAATTCGCTAGGCCTTCATTATTTACTTTCTCCACCCCTGTTGAAGTTGAGGTGAGTGGGTTTGATCTCGAAAATCTAAAAAAAGTTAGTGATGAGATTACCCGCCAAATGGAAGCTAACGGGCGTTTTGCTGATGTTAAAAACTCCATGGAGATCGGAAGTCCTGAAATTCAAATTCTTTTCGATCGTGATCGTGCTGCAGCATTAGGTCTACAGGTTCATGAAGTAGCTGATCGGGTTGTAAGCAACGTACGAGGTGATGTTGCTACCCGATATTCCTGGAGAGACCGTAAAATTGATGTATTAGTTCGTGCACGTGAACAAGATCGGTCTTCAGCAGAAGAAATCCAGCAAATCATTGTAAACCCTGGAAGTGAGCGTCCTATTCCTCTTAGTGCAATAGCAAATGTTCGCATTGCTAATGGACCAGGAGAAATACGCCGAGCTTCTCAGCAACGAGTAGCAGTTATTTCTGCAAACCTGAATTACGGTGATCTTGGTGAAGCTGCGGAAGAAGTACAGACTATTATTAACGAAACAGCTAAACCTACAGGAATTTTCGCTAGGGTAGCTGGTCAGAACGAAGAAATGTCTGACTCTTTCCGTTCACTTCTATTCGCTCTTTCACTAGCTATTTTCCTTGTATATCTGGTAATGGCTTCACAGTTCGAATCCTTACTACACCCCTTTATCATCCTGTTTACTATACCCCTGGCACTGGTAGGAGCTATACTGGCCTTGTTTGTTACTGGAACAACCATAAGTGTTGTGGTATTTATCGGATTGATACTTCTTGCGGGAATTGTAGTGAACAACGCCATTGTATTGATTGACCTTATCAATCAATTAAGAGAGCGTGGAATGGAAAAATATGATGCAATTATTGAAGGAGCTAAATCAAGGCTTCGTCCAATTCTAATGACCACCTTAACCACCACTCTTGGTCTTTTACCTTTGGCTATTGGATTTGGGGATGGCGCTGAGTTAAGAGCTCCAATGGGTATCACTGTAATCGGTGGATTACTTGTCTCTACCCTGTTGACCCTTGTTGTTATTCCAGTAATGTATTCCATTATGGATCACAAGCGATATGATGTAGAAACTGAAACAGTTGAGGCAGAATCATGAGCTTTACCGAGCTATCCATAAAACGCCCTGTTACCACCATGATGGTTTTTGTAAGCCTCGTGGTGGTTGGTATCATTGCTACACGACTAGTACCACTCGAATATTTCCCGGACATTAGTTTTCCAGGAGCTTTCGTTCAGGTCCCCTACCCCAATGCTTCACCTGAGGAAATTGAAGAGCAAGTTATTCGCCCTATGGAAGAAGCGTTGGCTACTATTAGCGGCCTGGAACGGATGAATTCAAATGCTGGTGAAAATAATGGCGGCATTGTAGTACAGTTCAAACAAGGCGCTGATATAAATTTGAAGGCCATCGAGATCAAAGAAAAGATCGAGAGTGTCCGAGGTCAGCTACCGGATGATTTTGAATACTATAACATTTTCAAATTCCAGGATGGCGGTGGTAATACGCTTCAACTTCGAATTTCCAGTGAACGTGACCTATCCGATGCCTATGATCTTCTTAACCGGAACTTAGCTCAACGTATCGAAAGAATTGAAGGAGTTGGGCAGGTAACCTTATATGGTGTTGAGAAAAAAGAAATCCGAATCGAATTAATGACCGATCGGATTTTAAGTTATAACGTAGATCTAAATGCTCTCACTGCCACGCTAAGACAAGCTAATTTCTCAGCTTCTGCGGGTAAAATCACAGATAATGGCCTTCGGTACAATGTCCGTCCAATGGGAGAACTCAGAGGCGTAGATGACATCGAGGATCTCATTATTGGAGAAAACAATCTTCGTGTGAAAGATATAGCCACAGTCAAATATGTTGAGCCTGTTAGAGATTACGCTCGGCACCTCGACATGAAATATGCCATTGGCCTGGATATCGTGAAAGAATCAACAGCAAACACAGTGGCTGTTGTGGAGGCTGTACTGGAAGAGATCGAAGAGATAAATGAGCTTCCTGAAATGCAAGGAATTAACATTTATGAAATGAATAACCAGGCGGATGGAATCTTGCAATCCCTCCGCGAGCTACTAAACTCTGGTATTCTTGGTGCTGGTCTTTCTGTAGTTATGCTCTTCTTCTTCCTTCGTCAATTTGGTACTACGATGATTGTTGCCACTGCGGTACCATTCTCCTTAATTGTAACGCTAGGATTCTTTTTCTTCCTTGATATCTCCTTGAACATCCTTTCTATGATGGGATTGATGTTAGCCGTAGGTATGCTAGTTGATAATGCAGTAGTAGTAACGGAGAATATTCATAGGCATCAACGAAAAGGTAAGAGCGCTTCAAAAGCGGCGATTTTTGGAGCCAGAGAAGTAGGTATCGCTGTTACAGCAGGTACATTAACATCTGTGGTAGTATTCCTGCCAAACATCGTAAATGAGAGCTTTGTAAAGCCTTATATGTACTATATCGGGATGCCAATTATCATCTCATTGGTTGCGTCTCTTCTCATCTCTCTTACAGTAATCCCTTTGCTTACTTCTAAACTGAAGGCACCGGAAGAGCAGAAAAAAACCATTATTGATAAGTTTTCTGTTAAGTATGCCGCCTTCCTGGGATGGTTTGTTGACAGACGTTGGGTATCTTCGATTAGTATCCTCTTGCTTCTGTTTAGTATCGCCATACCTGCCAATTTCATGCAAACGGACATGTTTCCTCGCGTTGAACAACGAGAAATTGGATTGCGTTACAATTTGAACAGTTCTTATACCCTGGAAAGGGTTAAAGAAGCCGTGGATAAAGTAGAGCAATACCTATACGACAATCAGGAGAAATTCGAAATTGAATCGGTATATACTTACTATCAACCCGATTTTGCCAATTCTACGATTATCCTTACCGGAGAAGAAGTTGCTGAAAAATCGGTCGAGCTTATCAAAAAAGAAATCGAAGAAAACCTCCCTGTTGTGTTGATTGGTGAGCCTGCTTTTGAATTTAGAAGCAGGAACAATACGGAAGCTGTTCGCGTATTTGTTCAAGGCGAATCAATGGATGTACTTAAAGAACTCGCTGAGCAGGTTGAATGGAGATTAAGTCAAATCGAAGGACTTTCTGATGTTAAGTCAGAAGCTGAAATCGGAAGAGAGGAAGTGCGGTTAAGTATTGATCATGAACGAGCCCGTAACTTTGGGCTTACATCTACCCAGGTAGCTCAAATGATTTCCAGTTCTGTTCGAGGTCAAACTCTTCGTAGAATTCGGGGACCTCAGTCTGAGATCGATGTTGTATTAGCACTTCAAAATTCTGATCGCCAATCTATTGATGACTTGATGGAACTTCCCATTGCTATTGGACCAGATCAAACTATTAAACTTGCATCACTTGCTGACTATGAGCAAACGCAAGGTCCGGGACGTATTTTCCGCGAAAACAGAAAAACATCTCTCGGTATTAATGTAAACCTTGATGGTTTACCTATGGATCAGGCCAGAACCCAAATTGCCCAGGTAATGGAGCAAATTGTATATCCTGTAGGTTATCGGTGGAGTTATGGCCGTAGCTTCGATAACGACTCTGAAGCAATGAATGTAATGCTCTTCAATATGATGATCGCTCTATTCCTGATTTATCTGGTTATGGCTGCATTATTTGAATCATTGATTTATCCGGCAGGTATTCTCTCCTGTATTATTTATGGAGTAGTTGGAATTTTCTGGTTCTTCTTTATTACCGGTACCACCTTCGACTTCATGTCACTAATCGGGATACTTGTATTAATGGGTATTGTGGTGAATAACGGGATTGTACTTATTGATCACATACTGCATTTGCGTAGCGAAGGATTAAGCAGAAGAGAAGCTGTGATACAAGGAGGAAAGGACCGAATGCGTCCAATCTTGATGACTGCAGGTACTACCGTACTTGGATTAATACCGCTTGCAATTGGAAATACTCAAATCGGTGGCGATGGCCCTCCTTACTTTCCTATGGCGCGTGCTATTATTGGTGGACTTACCTTCTCAACAGTAGTTACGCTAGTCGTTCTCCCTTCCCTTTATATCATCCTTGATGATTTAAAGATATGGGCAGGAAGAATTGGACTGATGTCTAAAATCAGATCTTAAAAAATTAAACCCCTCAAGTTTTGAGGGGTTTTTTTATGTTTGCTAGCTATGGCAGACAAATACACCTTCCACCAGGAAAACTTCGTTATCCGGGCAAATGAAATAGACGCCTCCGGAAAAATAACCCTCTCGGCAATTGGTAACTTCTTTCAGGAAGTAGCAGGCAATAATGCTCGTGATCTAAATTTCGACATTACGGACCTTCATAAAACAAAATCTACCTGGGTCCTTTACCGGATGGATATTAAAATTGATGAATATCCAAATTGGCGAGACGAAATTACTTTGGAAACCTGGCCTGCCTCTGGTGACTCCTTTCGCGCGCTTCGTAATTACCAAATCATAGATAAAAATGGGAAGAAGCTGGGATGCTGCTTGAGTTATTGGCTAATGATCGATTTAGTAAATCGAAAACCAATGAGGCTTCCTCAAACCGTCTTAGATACCCGGTTTGTTGATAGAGAACATAGCCTGGAGTTGAAATCTAACCGGTTTCGACCCCTTGAAGAACGAACTGTTATCGATGAGTTTAAGGTCAGGCGTTCCGATTTAGACATGAATAACCATGTTAACAATGTGAATTATATCACCTGGATGTTGGAATGTATTCCTGAGGATAAACTCACAGATGTTCACCGATTTGATATTATCTATATGAATGAAGGGGTGTTAGGAGATACGATCCAGGTTTACACAAAGATTGAAAACGAACTCCCAATTATGATAGAACTCACAAAAAACGAAAGCCATACCCTAGCAATTGCTGAAATCAGCTATCGAACAGCTTAATCCCATTCTGGTGCGAAACCAGGATTTATGATTCTGAAAGTTTTATCCAGATCGTCAATTGCGTAAAAGTCTTCATCGTCCAGTACAAAATCATAGACATCCAAATTTTGTTCAAGGTGATCCTTTGACGATGCCTTTGGAATAACAACAACCTGCTCCTGTTCTATTAACCATCTTAATGCAATTTGAGCAGAAGATTTACCATACTTTTCGCCAAGCTCTCTCAAAAGAGGATTATCAAGCATTTTACCTTGCCCTAATGGACTGTAGGCAGTAACCAGAAGATCATGCTCAGCTGCATAATCGAGTAAATCAAATTGTCCCAGAAGTGGATGATATTCAACCTGATTACAGAATACTGGCATAGAAAGCTCTTCGTTTACCTCTTTAAGCAAACTCATCGGAAAATTACTAACCCCTATCTGAAGGGCTTTACCCTGCTCTTTTAAAGCAAGCATTGCTTCTACCGTTTTCTCCAAATCATAGTCCGGATTTGGCCAATGGATGAGCAGTAAATCCACATAATCGAGGTTTAAATCCAACAAAGACTGTTCCGCAGATTTTAAGAGTTTATCTGCTTCCAGATAATCTCGATCAATTTTGGTTGTAATGAATAACTCTTCTCTATCGATATGCGCTTGCCTGAGTGCGCTGCCGACTTCTTGTTCATTTTTATATACCTGGGCGGTATCAATATGTCGATAACCGATACTCAATCCCATTTTAACTACTTGTTCTGCTTTCTTTCCTACGAGCCCGAAAGTTCCTAACCCAACTTCCGGAACGTCCACCCCTTGAACGGTTTTAAACTGCATGTTTGTTTTCTTCTTTCTCTTTTTTTGGGTTTTACTTTACAAGTGTCATTTTTCGGGTCATAACCTTCGTTCCGACTTCTAACTGATAGATATACATCCCACTCGGTAATCCGGTAGCATCCCATTCATATTCATGATCTCCTTCAGACAAAGTTCCTTCAGTAAGAACTGCCACGGGCTGTCCTACCACGTTAAATACAGAAAGTTTAACAGGCATCGATTCAGGAAGTGTAAAAGAGATAATAGTTTTGGGATTGAAGGGATTCGGATAGTTCTGATGCAGGGAAATATCTTCAGGGATAAAGCTTTCTGTTTCCTCAACTCCAGGGGGCAACAGAACTAGTTTAAATCGTGCTTCAAAAACTTCCTCTTCAAGTTCTTTAGTAATGATATCATTCTCAGCTTCATCATCATTATTTCTTTGCTCCGAAAGCCGTTCAAAATCAAATGACCACCCTGTACCTAAAATATGTTCTTTTTGTGTCTGCTCATCCAACAATTTAATCGTCCAATCAGAAGGTACTCCTTCCCATGATTTGATTGAAAAACCAAAAATACCAGACTCTTCGCTCTCAAAACGAATAGGAATCACCACTTTTTGATCTTCATTTAAAGTGCTTACACCTACCATTCTATTCCATACACCACTTTTTCCCAGACCCATAAAAAGTGCTTCGGGTTCGTTAATAGCTAAGCCTGGTTCAAACTCAGGAGCAATAATGTCTATGATATCAGATTCTTCTTCTGAGAATCTAAGCTCAACACTATTCGAAGTACTTTCGGTAGCAAGCTGCAACCTCAAAAACATCTTCTCTTCGTCTAAAATCCCGACACCTTTATCTATTGTGAGTGAATCTGATAGAGTCACTTCAAGCAATTCCTCAGAAAAAACAGAATCGGCTTTAATCCAAAAAACAGCTCCGGGAGGAATCATATCATAATCAGTTAGAACCTTAGAATTAGCCCAACCAACTTTTTCCCATACATATATATTGGGATTTATAAGATTTGCAGAGAATGTTTCTTCAACAGCGTCAAAGATATCTTTCACCCAAATAGGTTGATATGAAGTATTCTTCAACATATTAAACCCTTCGCTCACTCCAAGCACGCCATTCTCGTCAATATCGGTTCCGGAGATTTTAAAAGTCAGTGTGGAATTAAGCGTCTCATCTGCTATTTCTGGAATATCCAATGAATCTTCAGTTGCCTCAATTTCCATTAATTCTTCGAGCGAGAAATACTTTAGTAATTCTTTTGCCTCAAGATCTGTGACTGATAATTCCGTAACGGCTAAAAAAGATGCTTCAGATTCTTCCCAACTAAAGACTTCACTTAAATTCCATTCTGGCTTTAACTCGCTTCCATTGATTACATACCAGCCAGGTTCCGGTGTCTCCTCTTTGCTTATTTCATTAGCACTAAGCTGTACAATTCCATCTACCTGATTGACATTTGCAGAGATAATCTGGTTTGAGCTGACATTCTCAATTTCTGACCGATTAGTCTCACTTTCTATAAGCCTGTATTCCTGCTCTGTTACTTTATCTTGGTAGCTTGTTTTGAGTTCAACATTGCCCGATCCTCTTCTAAGCCATCTTTTTGCAATATGCGATCCAAATTCGGCATCAGGATGATGGACTTTTAACGATTGTAGTGCCGGAAGGAAGGTACCATATGGAAACTCGAATAACTCGCCCCGGCTCTCAATTTTCCAGCCAGATAAATCAACGTCGATGCGCTCATTATTTCGAATCTCTATATAGTCCGATTCCGATTTTCCTGAATAAAATACCCGACTGATATCTACATCAGGTATTTCATTATCATTTATAAAAGCAGCGTGAGTAACAAAATCCCCTAATTCTCCTTTAGAGAGATTTTGTAATTCGAAAAAAGCATTTTCTGTACTCTCGTATCCACTATCATCAGTAGTAGGTATTTCTACTGCATATACTGCATCACCGATTAACCCCGTAAAGTTGAATGTATACTTTTGGAACTTCTCTGTATCGTTTGTATCTGCAGAGCTATAAAAAGGGTTGAATACAGCATCTACAGTTAATCTGGAACCATCATGCTCATAGATTGCAACATTCAAGAATATAGATTCGCTTTCTTTTGTAGTGGAGATGCTTTCATCAAACAGTACTACCGGAGGAATAAGGATTCTAAATGCAGTTCTCATTGTATTAAAACTGACTTTATCTCTTCCTTTCCACTTTGCTGGATCGGAGACGAAGGAAGCAAGCATTTTTGGAGTGCCGCTGGCTCCGTTCCTTAAGTAATACTGATAGTTATCACGGCCTCCGAGTTGAAGTAATGTGTAGCTTTCTTTAGAAATACTTGCAGGTATCTCCGACCCAAGCTCATTTCGGGGGTTCCATATCTCGTTACTCCCCCAGCCTATTCCATAAATTACTCTGGTTGTGCCATTATCCTTCTGGAATGCAAATATTCGGTCACCATTTCCAAAAAACTCAAGCTTTCCGTCCACATTCACTCTATGATCTTCTATACTGTTTACATGAATGTTAGTACCCGCTTCAACCGGAGCCGTAATTTTTACCTCTATTTCCTGCCCGTTGTTTATTACGAGTTCCTCGGCATTCCAAACTCCATTAGAAAACCATATTGTGCTCCCCTCTTCAAGATCAACAAGTGGAATAAAATCAAAGGAATTATCGGTTGAATTTACTGAAACCACAACCACATCTCCTGGCAGCAATACAGATTGCGCAGACACACTGTCACTAAAGCTTAGAAACGACAGGATAAAAATAAGAGGCAGAATTGTATGCTTATATCTTATCAGTAGCTCTTGAACCATAGGCATTTAGCATTTGAACGACGCTCTAATTAACCACTTTAATTCTACAATGGCACGTTAAACTTTAGCATTTCTCAAATTTATTCTTCGAGAGCTGGTTCGTGTAGTTTATCCTCCGTTGAAGCTACCGTAAGTGCAACTGCGGCATCTCCAGTAATATTAACGGTGGTACGGCACATATCAAGGATACGATCTACCCCAAGGATAAGGGCAATTCCTGCTGTTGGTACCTGAATAGCTTCCAGTACAACAACCAACATCACAATTCCTGCACCAGGTACTCCTGCTGCCCCAACCGAAGCCGCAGTTGCTGTAAGTACAATCATCAACTGTTGACCTATTGTTAAGTCCATTCCCAGTGCTTGTGCAATAAAAACAGCTGCTACTGCCTGGTATAAACTAGTTCCATCCATATTAATAGTAGCTCCTACAGGTAATACAAAGCTGGAAACTTCCTCATCTACTCCTAAATGCTTTTCCACCCTTTCCATAGTAACAGGAAGTGTGGCTGAACTTGAGCTTGTACTAAAGCCAAGCAACATTGCTGGGCGAATTGCTTTGAAGAACCCGGACAGTTTCATGTGCTTGCTAAAGACTTTGAACATACTGGAATACACCAATAGTACATGTATAATGAGCGCAATGAGTACGGTTAAGCAATACCACCCTAGCGCCCCAAGTAGTTCAAGGGCCTTGGATAAGTCATCCCCAGCCAGATCGACGATAAGAGATGCCATAAGTGCAAATACACCATATGGAGCCGTTTTCATTATTAAATCGACAATCTTGATGATCACATCATTCAAGCTTTCAAAGAATGTAATGAGGAACTTCCCCTTCTCCCCTCCAATTTGAATAATCCCTATCCCAAGGAGAATAGCCACAAACACTACTTGTAGCATAAGGGCATTATCGGAAGCGGCTGCGAAAAAGTTAACGGGTACCATATCAACGATAAAGTCTAGTGGGCCTCTGTTAATAATCTCCTGAGCAGATTCGCTTCGTGCATCAATTGAACTACTGTAAGTTTCTTGGAGACTTTGCTGAGTTTCTTGTGGTAAACTCGTACCAGGTTGAATTATGTTTACAGCCAATAAACCAATAGTTACAGCACAAATAGTGGTCATTAAATAAATAACTACGGTTTTTCCTCCCATACGCGACAATTTGGTAGTATCATTTAAGCTTGTTACCCCTGCTATTAGAGAGGCAAGAACCAATGGGACAGCAATTAGCTTTAAAAGATTGATGAATATTGTTCCAAAAGGCTTTATAAAATCAGAGGTGAATGAATTAAAGCCCAAAACACTGGATACTAATCCCCAGATCAATCCGAGAATTAAGCCAATTATTATTTGCCAGTGCAGTTTTTTATACCACATAGAAATCTTGTTTTATTCTTAAACGTGTAACGATCTACCTATTGTCCAAATATTAAAACCGCGAAAAGAGCTACTACAGAGGCGCTTCCCGAGGCCAACCAGTTTACCATATTATTGTCAACATAGGAAATCCGCTTTGCAAAAATCTTGGTGAGCCACTCTTTTATTTCAGCACCTTGCCAGGTGGCTCCAATCCAGGAATCAATCAAACTTCCTATAAATCCCGCTAAAACAATAACAGCTGAAGTAAACAAAGATACTTCCCCATCAATCAACCAGAAAATCAGTGCTACAATTAAGGAACCAAGCAAAGAAGCTATTGTTCCTGATACACTTATTGCCCCATCAGTACCTGGTTTCACCTTTTCAAAAGTACTTATCAGCCATGTTTTTCCTTTAGTATGATGGGTTCCTATTTCTGATGCCCAGGTATCTGCTGTTGCTGATGCCATACTTGCTATTCCTGCTACCAAAAAAATCTTTTCTTTACTCAAAAACCAAATCATGATCCAAAACGCAAACCAAAATCCATTCGACCATACCTGTGTCCCATTTCTGCGGAACTTTTCATCTAAAATATATTCTTCACTAATCATGTCTTTAGATAGTAAAGAACTTGAAACGAAGAATACCAAAGCTATTACTGCTCCTGTCAATCCTGCGAGTCCAAATGCAATAATTCCAAAGAGGATGGCGGCGATCATACCATCTAATGTTAGCCAATTAACAAAAAAGGCTGTGTATGCGCATAGTATTGAAAGGGCAATAGCTATTACTATCCGTAAATGATCCTGGGCATCTGCTACCAGGAGAAATAAAAAAATGAGAGAAAAGAAGAAAAAGATATTTGTTAGCCTGTCCAGCACTAATTAAGAGGCTACTTCCTTTTCTTTTTCTGAACTATCAGTACGATCATGCTTCATGATAGCATAAATAACAACTACATAACCAGCCATGATTACAATCGGAGAAACATATAATGAGATAAATCCATGTATCTCATTTTCGATATACATTGCAGCAAAACCACTTACAATTAAAAGTATGGCAATACCAATCAGCCGATAATTAAAGGCTGAAAAAAACATGGGGTGATCGTCTGACTTTCGAGTATTTCCTTTGGGCATGCTAAATTTTTAAAATCATTAACGTTTTTTAGGCTTGAAACGAACCGTTAAGTTATTTAATTATCAGAAACTCCAAAAGCCTGAGTATTCATATATATGCTAAAAATTGTGCTGGCTTCCCAAAGCCCGCGAAGAAAGAAGTTATTGAACCAGTTAGGTTTGATTTTTGAAATATCGCCAAGCGATAAAGAAGAAGTCATTACTTCTGATATTCCAGAACAAATAGTTACCGACCTATCCTTACAAAAAGCTTTGGATGTATCTCAAACCATGAAACATTCATTAATAATCGGAGCTGATACTATTGTGGTATACAACCAGCAAATACTTGGAAAGCCCGGCTCAGAGTCAGAAGCAATTAATATGCTCACTGAATTAAGCGGTCAAATTCATTCCGTTTATACTGGAGTAAGTTTTGTAGTAACTGATGAAGAGTGTATTGTAAAAAAAAGCTATTCCTTTTTTGAGGAAACCAAAGTGCGATTTAGTACGTTGAGTCCTGAAGAAATTGCTGCATATGTTGCTACTGGAAGTCCAATGGATAAGGCTGGAGCCTATGGCATCCAGGATGATTGGGGATCTGTATTTGTAGAGCATATTGATGGTGATTATTATAATGTGGTTGGATTCCCTTTAAATCGTTTTTATAAGGAGATAAAGAATTTCATACCAGATATTCTGGATCAAATGGTATTTCCCCCTGTTAAATGAATATGGCACGAACCGTAGTATCTTTTATTATTGCTTTACTCTTTTTGTCACCTGTAGATAGCGTGGCACAAATTAATGCTGAGTTTCAGATAGCGAACAGGCTCTATCAGCAGCAGCGCTATGAAGAAGCCCTTCCCTTTTTTGAGCGTATTAACAGGCAAGATCCAAATATGTTTCTGTTTTTTGACCGATTAATCGATTGCCATATCCAGTTGAAGCAATATGACACTGCCATTGAACTTGCAGAAAATAATATCAGCGATCAGATTAATGTACCTCAAGTCAATGTGCTATTAGGGGAACTGTACTTCCTTAAAGATGATACAACCAAAGCCTTTGATATTTGGAATAGCAATCTCCAAAGATATCCGAACCAGCTGCAGTTATATATGAATACTGCAAACGCTATGATGGACAGAAGGGCCTATCTAAAAGCAATAGAGGTATATAGAAGAGGAAGACTGGTCTTCAATAATGATCAACTTTTTGTTGCTGATATCCCAAGTGCATATATGCAAGCCGGAAACTATGAGGAAGCCATTGCGGAGTGGCTTAATATTGTAAAAACTAACCCTCAGCAGATTTCAGGCATACAACGAATGTTAGATCGATACAATGATCCTCTTCTGTTTGATATAGCCGTTCTTGAGATCGAAGACCAACTTTCGGAGCTACCTGCCAATCATCAGGCTTATAAGCCCTTTTTTGAACTACAAATATGGCTTCTTCTTGAAAATAAACTTTTTAGAAGAGCTTATGCTTCTGCAAGAGAGTTTGAAGAAAGAACTTCAAACTACAACTTCACCTTATTTAATGTAGGAACACAATTAGCTGAGAATAATGAATTTGATCTGGCTCTACGGGCATTTCATTATTACTCTGAATCTACAACCGGGGAGATCTCCTGGAGAGCAAACGAAGAAAAAGCAAATACCTACATTCTATGGGCAAAATATCTGGATGACTATAGTCTGGACTTCTCTAATCAAAGAGATTCATTATTCAGTACGGCGCTTACTTTGTTAGAAGGAATTACCAGTGAAACCAGAACCTATAGCCGTATTAAGCAGGTGTACTTAAAACAGGCTGAAATAGCCCTGGATTTCGTTTTTAATAAAGAATTAGCAACTCTTGCTACACAACAATTAAAAGACCTAAACGGATCGGAAGAAACTCCCGAATCCAATTATTTAGATGGCAGGCTTTTCCTTGCCGACAAAGAATTTACCTCTGCAAGGATTTCATTTACCCGTGCCAATAAGCAAACAGATGTTAGTGACCTCGCAGAGAAAACCCGCTATTTTTTAGCTCTTACCGATTTCTATGCAGGTGATTTTGAATTCTCTCAAATTCAATTGAAATCATTAGGTCGACAAAACACCTCATTTTATGCTAATGATGCATTAGAACTACGGCTTTGGTTACAAGAAGGAATAAAGGCAGATACCACTGGTGAGGCATTACAAGAATTCGCTTCTGCTCATTTCAACCTCTACACCGGGAACAGGAAAGAAGCCTCAGAACAATTATTGGCTATCGCTCAGAATGATGCTCCAGGAGTATTTATTGATAATGCCTATTTAATGTTATCCAAAATACCAGAAATGAAAACAGAAGAATATGTATCAGAGCTCTCAGAGTTTATTGAAAAAACTCCTTCTGTCTCTCAAAGAGAGGAATTTTTATGGCAAATTGGAAAGCTTTATGATGGGATTTATACAGAAAACGGAGAAAGTGAAGTTACCCTAAGAAAGCTGGTAGATGTATATGAGAGATTGATCCTGGAATACCCTCAGGGTTTCTATGCTCCATTCACCAGAGAACGATTAGCAGCACTACCAAAACCAAATTCATAATTCATGAGAAAAATCATAACAACTCTACTCTTCTTTATTTTAATAGTTGGTAGTTCTCAGGCGCAGCAGCAGGTGCTAATTCCTATGGATGCCACACAGACAAACCACCTAAAAGCCTATGGAGTGATCTTTAACCATGTAAAAGATGGGTTTACTGCCAAGTGGTTATTAAACTACAGAGGAGGCTCATTTATGGCTGTGGTTGATAATGACATCATCCGAAAAGCCCGATTAAGAAATGTGTATGTGGAGGTAGTGAATTCGTCACAAGCAGCATCTATTGTAGCTAATGTAGAATCTAATGGCTCGAACACCTCTGTTGTTAACCTAGAAAAAACTCCTCGTATTGCGGTTTACACTCCTGATCAGGCTCTCCCCTGGGATGACGCCGTTACACTTGCACTTACCTATGCTGAAGTTGAATATGATAAGCTTTGGGATATTGAAGTACTGGAAGGTCAACTCCAACAATACGACTGGTTACACCTTCACCATGAAGATTTTACCGGCCAGTATGGGAAATTCTGGGCAAGCTACCGAAATGCTCCCTGGTATATCACTCAAGTTCGCCAGATGGAGGCTATGGCCAAAGAACTCGGTTACTCAAAAGTAAGTGAGCAAAAAAAACAGGTTGCTTTGGAAATCCAACAATATGTAGGTAATGGAGGATTTCTCTTTGCTATGTGTTCTGGCACCGATACGTTTGATATTGCTCTTGCATCTCTCGGAGTAGACATTGCTCCTGAACAATTTGATGGCGATGCAATCGACCCAAATGCCCAGGAAAATCTGAACTATTCCAATACCTTTGCCTTCACTGACTTTAACGTCATTATCAACCCATATGAGTATGAACATGCCGACATTGATGTGCCTGTCGCGATTAATCAGGTAGATCAAAGCCTCGATTTCTTTACACTATTTGAGTTTTCCGCTAAATGGGATCCAGTTCCTACTATGCTTACTCAGAATCATGTAAGTAGTATTCGTGGCTTCTATGGACAAACCACTGCTTTTAGAACCGAGAAAGTGAAATCATCGGTTGTAATTTTAGGCGAGGCTCCCGGAAGAAATCAGGTGAAATACTTGCATGGTAATTATGGGAATGGAACGTTCACCTATTATGCAGGCCACGATCCCGAAGATTATACTCACCGGGTAAATGACCCCCCTACCGACCTGGCTCTACACCCAAACAGCCCTGGCTATCGTTTAATCCTCAATAATATTCTGTTCCCGGCTGCAAAAAAGAAAAAGAAGAAGACCTAGCGAGATTTAAGATTCAAAATTAAAAATGAAAGATGGTACCTTATTCCATCTTTCATTTTTAATCTTTCATTTTGAATTTATATGAAGCCAAGCCGTGATTTCGAAGCTCTTGTAGAGCTTGTGGCTATTCTTAGACGAGAGTGCCCATGGGATCGTAAACAAACCCATTACTCTATCAAAGATAACCTGATTGAAGAAGCCTATGAAGCAATTGAGGCTCTTGATGAAGGGAATTTTGATGAGTTCAAGAAAGAGCTTGGCGATCTGTTATTACATGTAGTCTTTCATTCGAATATAGCCAGTGAGTCAGATACTTTTGAAATAGGAGAAGTCATCTATACGCTCATGGAAAAGTTAATCAGAAGGCACCCACATGTTTTTGGAGAAGAAGTAGTAAAAGGAGAAGATCAGGTTGCGGAAAACTGGGAAAATATAAAGCTCAAAGAGGGAAAGAAGTCGACATTAGATGGACTTCCAAATCATCTCCCTGCCCTAATTCGAGCACAACGGATGCAAGAAAAAGCCGCCAATGTAGGATTTGATTGGCCTGAATGGGAACAAGCCTGGGAAAAGTTGAACGAAGAACTTGGAGAATTCAGGGATACACTATCGACCAATGACTCTGAAAAAACAGCTGATGAATTTGGAGATGTTCTCTTTTCTTTAGTCAATGTTGCCCGCTACTTTGACCTTACTGCTGAAGATAGCCTTAGAAAAACCAATAGAAAGTTTGAACGACGTTTCCGCTTTATTGAAGAGAAGTTAAAAGGTCGAAATAAAAACCTGAAAGACGCTACGTTAGAAGAAATGGATGAACTTTGGGAGATATCTAAAAAGGAATTGACTTAACCTATCCCGAATATCTGTCTAGTATCGTTCGCTTCTTTGATTTCAATACGTAGGCTCCTATAGATATAGTCATCGCAGTACCGGTTGCTACTAATACCCAAAATCCTGCAAACCTAAAGAACCGACTGAATGTCTCACTCCAAAAGGCAGCGTACAATCCAATAATCGACCAGTTCATAAATTCATAGTGCAGTTCAAGCCAGCTATTCTTTGGCTTTTTTAAATAAACAGGAACCAGCCCTCCCAATAATGAAATCAGACTTATAATAGCTGCAAAATGAAATGGCCCAAAGTAACCGAAGAGATCATAAATCATCAAGGCCGTACCATTTAAGATGAGCATACTTACAGCATAGAAGTATCCCAATCGTATATGTAATGGTGTCCCTTTCTTCAAGAACAAAACAATTGCCCCAAAAATCATTGCAGCGATTGCCGATATTAAATGAATAATGCCCAATGTTCCCATTTCGTACATATCATTTCATTTTCTGTCCAAATTCTGAGAAAATTACGTCAATAAAAAAGCGTTGTTTCGATATTAAATAGCGTAATTTCATTTAAAAAATTCCCGCTCTTTCATTACCTTTAATTCCTTTGATATTTTTCAAAAAGGGATGAAATTTTTGCCATACCACATTTGTTGGATCCAGAAGAATTGATGGCAAATTAGGTCACTGATCATACACTAATAAGGAATAAAAAATGTCGACAAACCTACATACAGGCTTTGATGAAAATGAATTTCCCTTTATAAATAAGGGACTTGACGGAATTGTAGCTTTTTCTACTACGAAGAGTTTTATTGATGGAGCTAAGGGAGAGCTTATCTATTCAGGCTACAATATCGATACTCTTGCTGACAAAGCTACGTTCGAAGAGGTTTGTTTTCTTTTATGGAATGATCGACTTCCTAATGCTCAGGAACTGGAATCCCTCAAAAGTGATCTTATTAAAGAACGTGCTATTCCGGAGGTAGTACTTAATTACCTCACTTCTACCGACAAAGAAGCTGAACCTATGGCCGTTTTACAATCTGCAGTTTCAATGCTTGCCGATTTTGATCCAACCAAGGGTAAGTATGATCCTGAATTATTTATGAGCCAAGCAATTGCACTAACTGCTAAAATCCCGACTATTATTGCTGCTTATGACCGAGCAAGAAATGGTAAAGATTTTGTAGCTCCACTTGATTCAGGAAGTACAGCATTCAACTTTCTATATATGCTTAACGGTGTGGAACCAGGCACTCAAGCTGAAAAAACAATGGATCTTTGCCTTATTCTTCATGCTGAACATGGAATGAACGCTTCTACTTTCACGGCAAGAACAGTTTGTGCGACCATGTCAGATATGTATTCGTCAGTTACTGCTGCTATCGGAGCTTTAAAAGGACCTCTGCATGGTGGAGCAAATACAGCTGTAATGAATACCCTTATGGAGCTTGGAAAAGAAGGTGACGATGCAGATGCTGTTGCTTTCACTAAAGCTAAGTTGGCCCGCAGGGAGAAAATTATGGGCTTTGGTCACCGCGTTTATAAAACATTTGACCCTAGAGGAAGACATCTTCAAAAGATGGCAAAATCACTTTCTGAAGAAACTGGCCATGAAGAACTATACAGGTGGTCAATGGATATGCTTAATACCATGAAGTCAGAAAAGAATATCGATCCAAATGTAGACTTCTTTTCAGCAACAGTATATTACTCCATTGGAATACAGCCAGATTTGTATACCTGTATTTTCACAATGAGCCGTATCTCAGGCTGGACTGGTCACTTTATGGAACAGGCTGCTAATAACCGATTGATTAGACCTAGAGCCTTATATGTAGCTGAAAAGAATTTGGACTGGACTCCAATTGAAGAGAGATAATCAGCTACTTCCCTGACTTTATCATTTTCTCCTTTTATTCTTACAGGTACTGTGTGCCATTCCAGGTTTTCATACTACTTGGGGTAAACCTCAATGCAAACGTAGTTCCTTCTTTGGAACACCAAGTTATTTTTCCGTTTAACTGAGCTGATAAACTGTTTATTAAAGCAATGCCAAGTGAATTTGATCTATTCTCTTCAAAGTTATCCGGTAATCCCACTCCTGTATCGCTCACCGTAAATACTTTTTCTTCGCCTTCATCAATAATTGAGAGTGTAATTTTCCCATTTGTATTATCCGGAAAAGCATACTTAAACGCATTGGTAACAAGCTCATTAGCTATAATTCCAAATGGGACAGCCTGATTAACATTTAGCGTTAATTCGTCTCCATAAAGCTCGATATCTATTTCTCTTCCTGACCTTGCAAAAGTATTCTTAATGTCTTTTAGCAGATCTTTCAGGTAAGACTTTATTTCTATGCTGGTAAATAGTTCACTTTGGTACAATTTTTCGTGGATGGTTGCAATAGATTTGATCCTGGCTTGTGACTCCTTAAAAAGTTGAACTACTTTCTCGTCTTGAATTGAATAGGATTGAAGGGCGAACAAGCCTGAAACAACAGCAAGGTTGTTTTTAACTCTGTGATGTATCTCTTTGATTAGTACTTCTTTTTCCGAAAGTGAGTCTTCGAGTTGATTTTGGTATTCCAGAAGACTTGTTATGTCAGTAGCTGTACCTGTACATCCGACGATGTTTCCCGCTTCATCATATAGCGGGTATGCCTTTGCTGAAAGGGAAATTATCTTTCCATTTTTCCGAACCATCCTCAGATCAAAATTATCGAACTCCCTTCCTTTCATCACTTGCTCATGAATCTTGGTAGCTTCATATGCCATATCCTCAGAGATGTAAGGTAAAAAGGGCTCTCCGATTAGCTCTTTCGGTTTATATCCAAGAATCTCAAAACTTGCATGATTCAAGAATGTAAATCGACCTTGATAGTCTATTCTCCATATTAAATCGTGAGACGCTTCGATCAAGCTTCGATACTTTCTCTCGCTCTCAACAAGAGCGGCTTTTGTTTTTGTTCGCTCCGTAATATCCTCAAGAAGAACCATAATTTTAGAGACCTGACCGTCTTTTCCGATTATTGGAGTAAGATAGTTTTTAAGGGTAATTTTTCTTCCTGATTTAGTAATCCTTTCAATAGCTTCAATTTTAGGAGTACTTCTCTTCAGCTTCTTTTTTACCTTTTCTATATGCTCTTTTTGAACAAATGGGATAAACTTCCCAAATACTTCTTCGGCTTTCCAACCAAATACCTCTTCTGCCTTGGTATTCCAAATATCATCAACAATTCCTTCGGGTGTTATAGTAATAATAGCAATGGGTGCAGAATCAATCAGAGTTGATAACACATTATTTGTACGTAGGAGCTCATTCTCGAACTCCTTTTTCTCGGTTACATCATTGATTAAAACTAGCCGACCTTTAGATCCATTAAAAACCACTCTACGCCAGTGTATCTCAACATTTATTGCTTTACCATCTTTTCTTTTGTGCTCTCCGGAAGCTGTTTTGATTACCCCGTCGAGTCCAAGGTCTTTTTCTTTCCTGACTAATTCCAGGTATCGTTTTATCCCTTCTTTTGGTCTCAAATCAAGTGAGGTCATTGAAAGAAGCTCTTCTTTCGAATAACCGTATAAAACTTCAGCTGCTCTATTAGCTGAAATTATTGCATTACTACCATCATCCGAAAGAAGTAATAGAGGATTGGGGTTATTTTCAAATAAGTACTGATATCTTGATTTACTTTTTGCAAGATCAAACTCTCGTTCTTTCTGTTCGGAAATATCCTGAAAAGAACCCGTGATTTTTATTACGCGATCTTGTTCAAAAACTGGTGTACCTGTACCTCTACACCATTTCTTGTTTCCGAAAGAATCGATTATCTCAACTTCAATATCAAAAGGGACACCTTTTTCTGCTTCTTTCAACGATCGCTGTAATAATTCCCATGACTCTTTTGTATGGAATCTTTGATCCGTCTCCTTCCTGGGATCAAATTCCTCTTCTGATATTCCATAAATATCATAAATACCTTTCGTCCAAACCTCTCTTCCTGATTCTAATTCCTTCTCCCAGGCTCCAATTTTTGCTTGTTTACTCACTTCCTCAAAAAGTGTGGTTAACCGAAGCTGGTCTGTCACATCCTGGAACATCGACATCGCATATTCCTCTCCGTCTTTTTTTATTACATGGGAGTGGACAATTAATTCTACATAGGTTCCATCTTTCCTTACCTCTCTGAATTGAGCACCTTCCATTAAACCTGCTCCTATAAAGTCTGCATACTTCTTTTGTTCAAGCTCAATATTCTCTTTGGGTGTGATTAGATCCAGGCATGCTCCTTCTAATTCTTCTTTTTCATACCCCATTATTTTGCAATACCTGTCATTTACCTTGATAATCTTCCTTGTCTTATCCGAAATACGGATACCAATAAAAGAGTCAAACAGGGTATTCTTATAAAGCTCGGTAAAGTCATACTCTTTTTTCTTTCGCTGTAACTCAAGCTCCCTCTTTAAAGAAGGGACAAGCCTTCCCAAATTATCTTTCGAGATAAAATCCTTAGCGCCAGCTAATATTGCATCCAGTACTACCTCACAAAGTGGTTCACTGGAAATAAGAATGAGAGGAATATCTAAGTTCCTTTGCTTTAAGAATTGTAGGACTTCAAAATTCTCGCTTTTTTGAAGCTCATTCTTACAAATAATGATATGATAGCCCTCATTTATGGGCTTTTCCTGAAATTCCTGTAATGAATTTAGAAGGGTAATTTTAATTCCGTACCCACTTTTTTCTAATTCTTTACTTATTGACTGAACATCCTCAATGTTGTCCTCAATTAATAGAACGCGTACTTCTTGCATGCTAAAAACCTATTTAGATTACAAAACAATACACCTGATATAGACAAATTTTAAGCCAAGAGAACAATACTGTGCCTTTGTTTGGAACAATATTGAACAAACCGATTGAATCTATATATAAGAAGACAAAAATGTGGGATTGTAGACTTTAAATAACCCCTTTATTAGAGTTTTATAACCAAATTGATGATTCGGCCAGGAACAAAAATTTCCTTTATCAGTTCTCCCTCAGACAAATACTTACCAATCTTCAGATCATTTTTAGCTAGTTCTAACACAAATTCTTTGTCTTTTGCTCTTTCCGCAGGTACAAAAATATCAGCTCGTACTTTCCCATTTACCTGCACGGGATACATAATCTCATCTGCTTTTAGATATTCTTCATTAAATACAGGCCATTCAGAATAAGCTATAGAGTCTTCACCTCCGAATTTGTTCCATAGTTCTTCGGATATATGTGGCGCAAATGGTGATAAAATTTGTACAAAAGATTTAGCAACAGATGTTGGAATTGTATCCCATTGATTTGCTTCATTAACAAAAATCATCATTGCTGAGATAGCAGTATTAAACCGTAACGCCTCAATATCTTCAGTAACCTTTTTGATGGCTTCATGAAGGGCTTTTAGTTGATCTTTATTAGGTTCAATTTCCTTGACCTTTTCTTTTACTTCTCCACTGTATTCATCAATTAATAATCTCCAAACCCTATTCAGAAATCTATTTACTCCATCAACTCCTTTCGTACTCCATGGTTTAACCTGCTCTAAAGGCCCCATAAACATCTCGTATAATCGCAACGAGTCAGCTCCAAACTGTTCAATTACATGGTCGGGGTTTATTACATTCCCCCTGCTTTTACTCATCTTGTGGGCTCTGGCTTCAACTCTATTCCCCGTACTGATTTCGTAGAAACTATCTCCCTTCTTCTCTACCTGATCTTCAGATAGTTTTACACCATCCACAGTGGTGTATTCCATTTCTCCCAGAATCATTCCCTGATTCACCAGCTTAGAGAAAGGTTCCTCAGTAGATACAACCCCTAAGTCGAAAAGCACTTTATGCCAGAAACGAGCATATAATAGATGCAGAACAGCATGTTCTGCACCACCAACATATAAATCTACCGGCATCCAATATTGTTCATAATCAGGATCAACTGGCCCTCCTTCCCAATCCGGAGAGATATATCTTAAATAGTACCAGCAGGAACCAGCCCATTGAGGCATTGTATTTGTTTCTCTGATTGCCTGTTCACCTGTATCCGGGTCTTTTGTTTGTACCCAATCAGTGGCATTAGCTAATGGTGGCTCACCATCTCCCGTAGGTTGATAATTATCTACCTGAGGTAAATGCAATGGGAGTTCGTCCTGAGAAATAGCTTTGGCTTCACCATTTACATGTACAATTGGAAATGGTTCACCCCAATATCTTTGCCGGCTAAATAACCAATCGCGAAGCTTATAGTTAACTGCCTTTTGACCTGCATCCTTTTCTTCGAGCCACTCAATAATCCTGGCCTTGGCTTCTTCAATCTCCAACCCGTTTAGGAAATCACTATTTATAGCTGCTCCTTGACCGGTATACGCCTTTCCTTCAAATCCATCCTCAGGCTGAACAGTACGAATAATTGGCAAATCAAATTTCTCAGCAAACTCCCAATCCCGTTCATCCTGCCCTGGCACAGCCATGATCGCTCCTGTTCCATAACTAACCAATACATAATCTGCTATCCAAATTGGTATACGCTTTTCGTTTGCTGGATTAATAGCGTAAGCACCCGTAAAAACTCCGGTCTTCTCTTTTGAGAGTTCTTGCCGATCAAGATCACTCTTAAGTGCAGCTTGATTCTGATACTCTTCGACTAATTCTTTCTGCTCATTGCTTGTGATCTTTGAAACCAGATGATGCTCCGGAGAAAGAACCATATAAGTAGCCCCAAAGATGGTATCAGGCCTGGTGGTATATACTCTTAGTTTATCTTCAAACCCATCAATTTTAAAATCAATTTCTGCACCTATCGATTTTCCAATCCAGTTTCTCTGCATATCTTTTAGAGATTCCGGCCAGTCAAGATCTTCCAGTCCTTCAAGTAACCGCTCGGCGTAAGCAGTGATTTTGAGTACCCATTGCCTCATTGGCTTTCGAACAACCGGATAGCCCCCGACCTCACTCTTTCCATCGATTACTTCTTCGTTGGCAAGTACCGTTCCTAATTCCGGACACCAGTTCACTGCTACTTCATCTTCATAAGCCAATCCCATTTCAAACAGCTTAAGGAAAATCCATTGCGTCCATTTAAAATAGTTTGGATCCGTTGTATTCACCTCGCGATCCCAATCATAGCTAAAGCCAATAGCCCGTAACTGTTCTCTAAACCGGTTAATATTTTTTTCGGTAGTAATTCGAGGATGAGTTCCGGTTTTTACAGCATATTGCTCGGCAGGTAATCCAAATGCATCCCAACCAATTGGATGTAGCACATTAAATCCATTCATCCTTTTATACCGAGCGATGATGTCGGTAGCGGTATATCCCTCCGGATGACCTACATGCAATCCAGCCCCGCTTGGGTAAGGGAACATATCCAGTACATAATACTTTGGTTTTGAAGTATCAGTAGGAGTTTTAAAGGTCTTTTTTTTGAGCCAATACTGTTGCCACTTGGTCTCTATTTCTGCTGGATTGTAAGAGTACATTTACCTTTTATATGCTTGTTTTATTATTAAGCTTCGTTTTTTTTTCTAAACGTTTTTTGCCACTTTCTCTATTCAAAAGAATGCCAAAGATAAGCCTATTTATTTTCTTTTTTTGTGCCTTTATAAGCATGAATGTTTTATCTGCTCAGGAATTAGATTCCACTGGTACAGGCACATTAGTATTGGATACAAATCTCGAAGAATTTTACCTGATCGTAGACGATGATGTTCCAAATGCTGTGCTGGCAAAGTCTAGTATTGAGATTAACCTCCAGTCTGGAATACGTAAATTAACCGTTTCAAGTAGATATAATGATGATTATTCATTTGAACTGGATATCCCTGCTTCTGATACACTTGAATACAGTATTTTTATATCCTTGTATCCCCGATACCCTAAAACCAGTTTCTATACCATCCAAAGTGGAAGAAATCTTCGGATTCTAACCGATAAGGAATCGGTAATTTTTATAGACGGTAGGGAAGTTACCTCGCATTACTCTGAGCTATTTCTACCCAACGGGAGTTATGAATTAAGAATCGATAATCCTGACCATGGTTCCCTAAATTCGAAACTAAAAATCAATTCTCTTGAAGTAAAAGACTTTATCCGATTTAATGAAGAAC
The DNA here is from genome assembly GCA_003712055.1 of Balneola sp. Lineage (NCBI taxonomy): Bacteria > Pseudomonadati > Balneolota > Balneolia > Balneolales > Balneolaceae > Balneola > Balneola sp. The sequence goes on along the minus strand of RHLJ01000006.1, from coordinate 169,872 downwards.
CTTCAAGACATTTAAGGCCACTGAATATAATTCCTGGATTCGGGCAAATCAGAAAACAGCAACATATAAAAGCAGGAGTTTTTATTACCGGAGTATTGGGGCTTGGAATCGCTGCAATTAGATCTGATGCCTTATACTCTGATAAAAAGGAAACCTTTGATACTCAATTCGAAGAATATTTAGCTGCTAATACAGTTGCTGAAGCTAGATCATTACGGCTTGAGGCAGAATCTACTTTGGACGAAATGCAGCGAATTAATAATACCTCGAGAGCACTGGCATTAGGAACTCTGTTAGTATATACATACTCAATATTTGATAGCTTTCAAAAGCCTAAAAGTGGGTACAGAGGACCTGGAAATATTGACCCAAGTCTGGTAGTGCAATCAAGCCCGGTAGAAAATGAACTATATCCTCAGCTTTCTATAAGGATGAATTTTTGATGAAATCTTTTGGTCTATATATCGCCATGATAGTGATACTATTTGGTTGTAGAGAGTTGCCAAGTGTGGATAAAATAAATGAACTAGATCCTTTCTCACCAGAATATAATCCGATTGCACCTACCCTACTGCCTCCGGTATTTGACCCAAGTTTTGATGTGATTAGAATTACATGGGAACAAGAGAGAGATGAATTAGAGGGTATTATTGGTTATGAGGTATATGTCTCAACTTCGGATACTAATTCTTTTGAGTTACGAGAACGAATCCCGACAACTAACAGCACTGAATATATGTTTGAAGAAGACTTTAATTCGGAGGTCTTCACCTATCTCTTTAGAGTCAGAGCTTACTTTGAGCAGTTGGATGGAACGGTGTACTCCGACTTTGCATCTACTGAGTATTTAGGAAATCTTCCTCAGGTCTTCTCTCAGGTTTGGAGACATCCTTTTGCAGCTGTGCCTCAATACAAAATTGATATATCTGTTATTGACCCTCGGGATCTATCCATCGAAGTATTTTTAGAAACCTTAGACTCGCCTCCTACCTCTATTTACACTACTGAATTCTCTCCTTTCTCTTATGTAAATATCTGGTACCCATTAGATGTAAATGCTGACTCTACCAAATTATACTACAAATTATTTACCGATTCTTTTGAAAGTGGATTAATACCATTCAATCAAGATGATATTCTTGCAGATTTATCGAAAGCTTTGGACTTAGTTAGTTTGAGTACAAGTTCCATTGAATTGAATCTCACAGATGCAGATACAACATGGGATTTGAATTTTCAGAAAACTACAACCATTTATGATAATTATGAATTGACAGTTACCCGATCTAATGAGGAAGTGGTTTTCTCAAACGAAAATTTACTGTTTGAAAATCCAGTAGTACTTCAAGGTTTGAATAGCTACGAATCATATTTCACTTCATTCCGAGGAAAAAGAGGTGTATATACTAGTAATCAGCGAAACAGAAGTTTCCGAGTTACGCAGCAGATCGACAAACAGACTTCGTTTGATATTAACTATCCGGGAGCTGATGGTATACTAGTTGATATTGATACTACGAATTCACTCTACTTCGCATCATCTACTACTTCCCCTTATAATATTTTAATTGATCCTTCAAATGGGGAGTACGAGGTTTCTTCCTACAGTACATCTTCAACTAAAAGAATAGGGAAATTTCCTCCTTTCAATTTAGACTTTAACTCCTCGCTATATATAGCAGATTCTGATTTATCAATAGTAGGATGGGAAATTGAAAATTTATTAATGACCTCAAAGAATGAAGGAGGAGTGGTACCAACATTTTCCATGTTAGCTACAGACTTTGATTTTTATGATGATCATTCAATTATTTATTTGTCGAGATATGGTTCAAATACACAAAACCTATACATAACTGTATACAATTTTGAAACTGAATCTCATGATTATTTATTTGGCATTGAGAATGTAGAAGGAAGAACAGCTCGCATTTTATATAATGAAAGTAAACATCAGGTCTTCGTTTTTTTTAGGGATCTAAATGGGAATGGTAACTTGGAATATGTAGTATACGATATTGGCTCGAATACAATTTCCAACACTTACAGGCTCCGTGATAATAATGGCAGAGATCTATTTGTAGATGAACAATTCAATATCAAAGTTGGAGAAAATGGAGCGAAAATTCATTTATATGATTTCCAAATTCATGTAATAATAGAGGCTAACTTCCCATTTGATCACAATCAGTTTGATTCGATTACACGAATTGATAATACCGCAGCCTCTGAAAGTAGCGAGTTTTGCGTAGCAAGAGGCTCACAAAGTCAATCCAATAATAATTTCTCAATAACATGTTACTCTGGAGAAGATCAACAACAATATTTAGAATATTTCGAGCAAGTAGATGATAGATTATTGGCAATAGATTTAAATGCAGATGCATCAATTATGTACCTTTTATTCTCTGGTGAACTGCGAACATTCAACTTCAAAAAAGAATGGATTTTCGATTAAAACATTTAGGACTTCTCTTATTCTCTTTTTTTGCATTCAATTCCTTGTCTGCTCAAGAACAGGAAAAGAAAACCGGACATATAATCTTTAAATTCAATACCGATTCAGCCCTGGTGGTTGTTGATTATGATTTTAGCCAGGATACCATGCTTACTAGTGGTGATTCCCTCGAATTAGAGGAGGGTATGCACACTTTTGAATTGAACGCTCCTTTAAGCCCTAAGATTACCCGGAGAGTCTATGTTCTGGAAGTCAAAACTAAAGTTATTGAGGTAAACTTTCCTGAAGACCAGATTTCTATTGCTTCGGTACAAAACAATTATGCCTCAAAAGACTATTTCGGATTGAATGCTTTTATCCTTACTGATAGTGACTCTGAAATTTATTACCGTGGACAACTAATCGGCAAGGGTTTTGCAGCCATAGACTTACCTGAAGGTAGCAGCTGGATAGAAATTGAAAACCCAAACTATCGCGGCAAAGGGATAAGAGTTAATGGTCTCCCTTTCATGAAGGTGTATGAACACTATACCAGACCGGATAGAAACACCAGCAGAATGCTTTCATTCGCTCCGGGAGTAAGTCAATTCTATAAAAAGAATTATCTAAAAAGTGCGCTATCTGCAGGGATCTTTTATCCTTTGCTCATTAAATCTATTGGCACTCAGATCAATTATAATTCTGAGTTAGATGATATAGACCAGTTAATTAGGCTATATGAAGGAGCTGACTCGGAACAAGATGCTAATTCTCTGGGAACCCAAGTAGAGCTAAAAATAGAAGAAGCTGACGATACAAAAAGACAACGTAATCTTTTTGTTTTAATGACTGGCCTCGCGTACGGGATACATGTATTTGATGCATGGATTTCAAAACCAAAAGGAGGTTTTAGAGAGAAACGTGATCTGGATTTTTATATAAATGCCGGAGAATTACCCCAGGGGGTACATACGGAAATTACAATGAAGATTAACTTCTGATGAAACTCTGTCTACCTTTTATTCTCTTAATCCTCGTTTTAGGATGTAGTACAGCTCCGGATTTTGAACGTGATAATCCTAACGATCCAAGGAGTGAAGATTTTGTTCCAAATAGACCCAATAATGGGCAATACACGATTGATAATAATGGAAATATAACCCTTACATGGAGAGACAACACTCAATTTGAAACAGCGGTAAATATCTATAAACAAGTCGCTGAATATCCAAGAGAGAAAATTGCAGTATTACCTAAGGATTTAGCTCAATATACAGATACAACCAGGGAGTTCGGATTTCCGACTACTTATTTTATCTCTTCTGAGAAAGACACCAGTGAATCGAATCTTTTAGCTATTGATATAGATTTTGGATCGTTCAACTCCTTTTCCCACGAAACAAGGCTAAGCTCTAATGAGTTACGATTCTTTTGGTATGATGAAATAAGTTTCAAGGATGGATATCTGTTGGTTAAAAAAACAGATAATGATTTAACATATGAGACTGTTAAAATAATTAGTGGAGACCTTTTCGAAACTACCATCCCAATCCCAGAGAGTGGGTTTTCACATGAGTTTAAAATTCGTCCCTTTAAAGTATTTCGGGGAGATACGACTACCATTACACCAACAAATACCTCTGAATTTGAACTCGGCCCACTGAACTTAAGAACACAGTTAATAGCTGAGGATTCTCTTCTTATTTCATGGCAGGAAAACTCTGAATTTGAAGACTCTTTTTTGCTAAGCATAACTACACCTAATGGCTTAAATGAAATTGAGTTAGAAAGAAATTCTACCTCCTACACATTTAATGAGCTTTTATCAAGAGATTTTAATTACAGATTTAGTTTAGTGGCAAAAAATGGAGAGGTCCTGAGCAGACGAATTACTTCGAATAGATCTTTTGAGCTAAGCCCACCAGCAATACAACTTGTTACTCAGAATTCATCTACTGAAATAGTCATACATATAACTGAGCCATCTGAAATTCGAAGAACAATAGACGTTTATAGAAGCCTGGACAACATTAGCTTCACCAAAGTAGGTACAATTTTAAAAAATGAAGATAGCTTTACAGATAATAACTTAAACCAATTTGAATCCTACTATTACTATTTGTCCTCAAGCCTATCAACAAATTCGTTTACTAAAAAAATTATATCGGGACTAGGTTTAAAAGAGGTTAATAATATCGAGTTCGATGACATATTCTTTTCATTCCAGCAATTTGAGCTTACCCTTGGTAATGCAAGTCCTTTTATTGCTTATACAGATTGGGGATCGAGTTCCTTAGAATTTTTTGATTTTTTAGAAGAAGGGATGTCATCCTCAATTACAATCCCCTTGCCAATAAATGAACTGGCAGTAAATAGTGACCATACCTCAGCTGTTGCAACTAATACGGTTACCAACAAAATATATCTTATCGACTTGGTATCGTCTATCGTCATAGATTCAATAAATGTTGATAACCTAAGTAGAATCTATCCTCGTTTTATCAATGAGGGTTCAAAAATTGCTGCCCTATTTCCAACTGACGATACCTATTCTACGTGGGATTTAAGTGTTATTGATCTTACTACTAAGTCTATTGAGTCTGTAGATATTATTACTTCTCCATCAAGTGAAATACCAGATATGTATGTTAACCCCGGTAAAACGAGAATGGTAGTATCAAACTATTTTGGAGAAAATGATTTTGAGCTAGCCTATTACTCTATTTCAAATGGAATGATAACTGATGAAAATAATACATATAAGTCCTGGGGTTACCCTATATCTTTTTCCAACTCTTTGGATTCAGTAATGGCTGTAACTGATCAGTATGAACTAACTATTTATGATAGCCGAACAAGCCAGAGCATATTCAACTATGAATTTACACTTTACAATAGTAGCAATCTTAGAAACTCTTTTTTCTTAAAGAATGGAATCGTGTATGTCCCAGATCAAGCTGGTGCTTATCTAGTCGATATCAATAGATTTCCTGATGATCCTATTGTAGAGATAATAGGCTTCAATTGCTGTTCTATATCGCACAGAGGCTCTTATTGGTTTAATGATTCGGGATATTTAATTGACCTTAGAAATTCCCATATCAGTGGAACCCCAAACTTTGGCAATCTTTATGAACTTGAAGAAAAGTGGAAAATTTCTCTGGAGGAAATAGACTAAATAATAGCCACCCCATCCGGCTCCCACCATAAATCCGGAGTTTGGGCCTGGCTTAGGAATTCGGTTTTTATTCCTTCAATTTGCTCTCCTGCTGAATAAACCGTCTGAACAACTCCTCCAAATTTCTCTCTCAACTCTAGTACTTTAGACTCGTCTCCCTGTACCCAATGCAGGGCAAAATCTAATTCTGGAAAATCCTCACTTTCCTGGATCAGAAAATCATCCAGCCATGCCTGAGGACGTTCAATCGACTTGTTATAAGCAAATTGATAAGCAAGAGCTTCTTTAGGTTTTCTAAGCTGTGGATTCTTCAACCAAAAAGACTCAATATAATCCTGGAAATGGCATTTCAATTTATTGAATCGAATTGGGCTGACTACTACTGCTACCGATCTACAACCCTGCCCTCCATATCTAAAAATTGCTTCCACCAAATCAGTAATAACCTCAGGATCTTCATTAGTTATATAAGCCATTGAAAACTTGGCCGTTCGAATTACAAATTCGGTCTTTCCGGTTGCAGCGTTTAACCGGAAAAGTTCATTTTTGACAGGATTAACAGAGGATGAAGAGCCAGCAAATAATACTTTATCCGATTCCAAACCCTCAAAAGCTTCGATATCCATGGAGTAAAACATCTTTGAATCAGAAACACTTGTGCTTACTTCTTCAAGAAAGGTTGGTAGTAAGTAAGGGTCTTTTTTAGAGAGCTTTCCATAATAATCTGCTCCGGATAAAATAGTTCCTAGCGCATCCTGAAATCCAACTAAGGGAAGGTTACCAGCATGTAAGCAAAGTACCTTTTGACCAATCGAATTTTTCTCTTCATTTAGACCAACCCTCCTTGCCCATTCCTCGACCTGCCCTGCATCAATTTTTTGTTTGAGTGCTCTGATCTGAAATTTGATGTCTTCAAAACTGAACAGCTCTTCATCAACCGTTTGTTCAATGGCTCTTTTTAAGGCAGTATTATCTGGTTGCAGCCATTTTTTTGCTGCTTCTGATACCTGGGTTATGTGATTATCTATGTTCATTTTTACTAGTCCTCCTGAGGATACTTCCGAAGGATCTGAACGGGTAAACCCACTCGTTTAGATTCTTCGCTTATGCCTGTCCTCCGTACTAATACTTTGGAAGGAGGGCTCAGAATGACAATCCATTATTTAGTCCTGATCAATCAAAAAATTACATCCTCGTAAGTTCTGAGGATTCCATCTGCCTAAAACCTGAAAACCTCTGTCTTCGTTTTGAATTCCTTTGTCCCCTGTCAATATAAATGAACAGGAATATACATTAGCTAAATCAATAACTCCGATAAGCCCTTCTTCTCCTTTTGACATTTCTTCCATTGGGTTTGCAGGTTTTCGGATAGAAACACTCATCCATGGTACGCATTGAAACCACTCATTTCCCCTACTATAGGCTTGACTCAGTAATTCCGTCATTCCATATTCAGAGTGAACATTCTTATTCGAAATTCCAAAACCATCAGCTAGTTGTGCATGAAGATCCGTTCTGGATATTTCCCTTCGAAATGTTTTCATACCACCTGTCTCAATAATGATTGAGTCTTTAGGGAGTTTGGTATCTCCGAATCCAACTAAATCCAACAATCCAAAAGCGGCGCCAAAAAGCATCACTCTTTTTCCCGATACATAAATATTTTGAATTTGCTCTTGCTCTAATGGTTTATCTAGCTCCAGAAACCCACTTAATCCAGATTCGTCACCTCTAATCAGTTCGCTTAGCATCCATATTAAGGAAGACTCAGGATTAGAATTATAACGGGGTGTATAAGCTAGAGTCACGAAATCATCTAACGAATAAAAATGATGCATTCCTTTTAGAATTGATTCCCTATATAGCTCTGGCTTTACTACATAGTGCTTACTTCTACTCATTCCCGAAGTACCCGAACTTCGAAATACTAACTCTGGCTTTTGTCCCTCACTTTTAAGGCTCAATAGTTCTGCATCTTTGAAAGCCTGAATAGGAAGCAAAGGAATCTCTTTGATCGATGAAACTTTAGATACACCAAGAGCTTTGCAGAACTTTCCATACACCGGATTAAATTCTTTTTGGTACTCGAAGACCTGAAATGCTTTTTCTTCAAAGGAAATGGTAAGATCGAATGGATTCATTGATCTCGATTAACGCCTTTTATTATTGAATCGACATCCAATTCAAAGGACAAGTTATCAAGATTCATATAATCCAAAAGCTGGATGTGTGCTACTTGAAATGGAAACTCCTCACCTAACAATCCATTTTGGCTCATAAACTGGACTTTATTATTCTTCCAATCAATCAAAGCCAGTTGATCTTCACGTAAACCGATTTTTCCAACTTCCAGACCACTGGGCACTTTATAGCTATCAATAAAATTCCCATTCTCATCATATCTATGAATTGATTTCGAGGACTCATCGTACACAAACAACTCTCCAAAATCATTGACTATCAGTTGAGTTGGTCTGAAACTTCTCTGGCCTTGTGGAGCTCTGATTGTGGACAGGTATTGAAATCGACGATCAAAAATCTGTACACGGTTATTACGGTAATCAGAGATATAAATCTTTAACCCATTAGTGGCATCAATATCAATCGGGGTATCGAACTGGTAATCACCTGAGCCTAATCCCCCAAGTGTTTCCAGAAGTTTTCCATTGTGATCGAGCTTTAGAATGCGATGTTTTCCAGATTCGACTACAAAAAGATGATCCTGAGTAGCATAAATGGAGGTTGGATTATCAAGGCCAGAATAGATGACCTCCTGCGCGCTTAAATTTGTAGCAAATTGTAGAAACAAAAAAACCACAAGACCCACCCCTAAATCCCCTCCCAAGAGGGGACTAATCCGCTTCTTTTTGATGTAGATCTGTTTTTTAAACAACTAAGAAAGGTGTTTTAGTCCTTTTGCTCCAATATCGCTTCGATAGAAGGCTTTTTCAAAACTGATTTTTTTGACTTCTAAATAAGTGTTTTCAATGGATTTTTTCAGCGTATCTCCTGCGCCAACTACATTGAGCACACGCCCTCCGTTAGTAACAATGTCAGCATCTTCAAACTTTGTACCTGCGTGGAAGACAATGGCATGTTCAACATCTTCAATTCCGGTAATTACCTTACCCTTTTCATAAGATTTTGGATAGCCTCCTGATGCAAGTACTACCGTACAACGGTATTTATCATCAAATCTGATATCCACCTGTTCAAGATTTCCTTCCACTGAAGCTAAAAGTGCTTCTAATAAGTCACTTTCGAGCCTCGGAATGATAACTTCACATTCAGGATCACCAAATCGACAATTATACTCAACTACTTTAGAACCTTCTGAAGTAATCATTAAACCGACATACAGAAAACCAGTATATGGGTTTCCCTCTTCTTTCATTCCTGATATGGTAGGCTCAATAATCGAATCTTCTACAATGTTCAGGATCGCATCGGTCACAATCGGCGCCGGTGAATACGCTCCCATTCCACCGGTATTTAAACCTGTATCGCCCTCTCCTACTCTTTTATGATCCTGTGCATTTCCTATCACTTTGAATGAATTTCCATCACAGATGGCAAAAACTGAAGCCTCTTCTCCTTCCATGAATTCTTCAATCACCAATCTGGAAGCTGCACCACTTAGTGATCCTGAGGAGAGCTCTTCTAAGGCGTCCATAGCTTCCTTTTCAGATTCAGGAATCAACACTCCTTTTCCAGCAGCTAACCCATCCGCTTTAAGCACTACCGGATACTTATTCTCCTGTTTGATGTATTCAGCAGCTTTATCAAATTCATCCTGGCTAAATACCTCGTAAGCAGCAGTAGGAATTTGATGCCTTTTCATGAAGTCCTTGGCAAACTCCTTACTTCCTTCCAACATAGCTGCTACCTTTTTTGGGCCAAATACAGCATATCCATGTTCTTCAAGATAATCGGCAATTCCATCTACTAAAGGCTGCTCGGGCCCAACTACTGTAAGTGCAACATCATTCTCCTTAACGAAGGACAATACTGCAGCGTGATCGCTAACATCAAGGCTTACGTTTTTCCCAACCTCTGCTGTTCCGGGATTACCTGGTGCAACGAATAGTGTGTTTAGTAGCGGAGATTTTGCAATTGCCCAGGCCAGAGCATGTTCACGCCCTCCTGAACCTACTAGTAGTACGTTTTTAGACATGTTCTAATAACTAAGAGAGCTTTTCTGCAATGGTGATGATTTCAGCAAAACTGTCAGCATTTAAGCTGGCACCACCGATTAAACCACCATCTACATCCGTTTGCCCTAGTAACTCTTCAGCATTTCCTGGCTTCATACTACCACCATATAAAATTCTGATTGCTTGTGCGGTTTCATCATCATATAAACTTGCCAAGACTCCTCGAATATGGGCATGCATTTCCTGAGCTTGTTCAGGGGTAGCCGTTTCTCCGGTCCCAATTGCCCAAATGGGTTCATAAGCAATTACTACATCAAGGGCAGTATTTTCATCAATCCCTTCAAACGCAGCGTTGACCTGATCTTTTACAAGATCGAAATGAACTCCTTCCTTACGCTGATCAAGTGATTCACCCACACAAACTACAGGAACTAAGTTATGAGCAAGTGCCTTATGTGTTTTCTTATTCACCGTACTATCCGTTTCTCCAAAATATTCTCTGCGCTCAGAGTGACCTATAAGCACAAAAGAACAGCCTGCTTCGGTAAGCATACTCGCACTAATTTCTCCGGTATAAGCACCATTATCTTCAAAATGAAAGTTCTGTGCTCCAACCTGGACGTCTGTATCATGTAAATAATTAACCGACATGGATAACGATACAAATGGAGGACAAACGAGTACATCCACATCTTCAGAAACTTCAGCTTTCTTAGTTTTTAGCCCTTCTAGTAATCCTGCTGCTTCATCAGGACCACAATTCATCTTCCAGTTTCCGGCAATTAAAAATCTCCGCATAGTAAGCTTATAATTAGTTGTTAGATAAAGTTTGAGTAATGGCAGGAATTATCTGTTCGAATTCCTCTCCCACAAATTTTCGAACAATATTTCCATTTTGATCTACCAATATTCGAGTTGGAAAATACTGCACATTAAAATCATCAACGATGCCTTGTGCATCAAAACTAGGTGGGTCAGCCAGTGCCCAGAATCTGTTACGCTCCTGGAAAAAACCGATTATGGTATTCACGCTTTCGTCGAAAGGGATGGTGAAATATTCCAGCCCCTGGGGATTGTAGATCTGATAAATCACAGTAGACTCATCATATTGAGACTGGTAAAGAGAATTTGCTAACCTGGAAAACTCCAGCACATATACTGTTCCCAGCAGTCCGGATTTATTTACTGAATCTCCTGCTGCAGTTACAAAACTGAAGTCAGGAAGTCCCATACCCGGAGCAAAGTTACTTATCTCATACCGAATGTTCTTGTACCAAAAACTAGGCTCTTCATCCTTTTTGATGTACTTCCTCTCGTACTTGGCAAGTAATTCGCTGGCAATGTCCACATTTGCGCTATCGAAATGAAGCTTGATGATGGACTGGTCAATGGCTTTATGAACATCCTTCTCTTTAGTCAGGCTTCGAACGGAATCGAGATAAGCGACGGAGGCATCCAGTCCTTTTGTATTTGCTACATATTGTTTCCCAAAAGTTGCTGCCAGGCCGTAAGCCAAGTCTTCGTCAAAGGCCTGGTTTAACCTGCTGAACATCAAGGGCTGATCTATTCTTCTAAGAATGTCTACAGTACCTTCAAGTGCAAATTTGGCTGCCAGGGAGCCTTTATTCCTATTAAACACTTCCCAATATAGGTCTGCCCATTTTTGATATTCCCTTCCGATTAATGAGTCCGGAACCTGCCCGGCAAGAATGAACCTATTTGTCCGATCATAACCACTTCGTACTCTTTCATAGCGCTCCATCGCTCGGTTTTCCCTCGAATCCACAGTGAAATTATTAGGGATTTCACCAGTAATGGAAATGGTATCACTATGTGAGACGATTAATCTAACCATGCCAATATTAACTCCATTTCTGGAGACTTGAAGCGGAAATACACCTGCTTGCTCAGGTTCAATAAGCCCGCTTAAAAATCCATTTGAATCCGTCTCAGCATAAAACATAGTGTCAGCTGCGGCTCCGGGGGTTTCTCTGCTGTAAAGCAAAAAATGAAAACCTGCAAAATTCCCAGTGTCATCCAGAGAGTCGGGAACTGATATTTGAGCAGAAAATAGTGTCGGAGCCTTAATCTCCTCATTCGATTTGGCACATGACACGCCGGCAATTATAATTACTAAAATTGATAGATATACTTTATTCATTCACTTAGCCTTCTAGTTTTTTTGTGACCATCTGGGTAACCATTTTAGGATTGGCTTTCCCTTTTGATGCTTTCATAGCTTGTCCCACAAAAAATCCCATCAGTTGTTTTTTCCCTGCTTTAAACCGCTCCACCTCATCCGGGTTATTGGCGATAATTTCATCCACTAACCCCTCCAAAAATCCTGTATCCGAAACCTGTATTAGATTCAGCTCTTTAGCCCATTCTTCAGCAGATTTTTCCGAATCCAGCATGTTGTTAAAAATGGTCTGCATCGCCGAAGAGTTGATCTTGTCTTCTTCTTTAAGTGATATCAATTCAGAAAGTCGCTGAGGCGTAATGGTGAATTCCCGGATATCAATGCTCTGTTCGTTAAGAACTCGAAGCACTTCACTCAGTACAATGTTCAACGCTGCCTTAGCATTTCCTGAATACTCAGCTACAGATTCAAAGAAATCAGCCAGGTATCGGCTTTCAGTGATTGTTACAGCATCTACTTCACTCATTCCATACTCTTCCATAAATCGCTTTTGGCGAACATCTGCCAGTTCAGGAAGTTCGGCTTTGATCTCATCCAGCATAGTGGAAGTAACAATAATTGGGGGAAGATCAGGCTCTGGGAAATAACGATAATCATGCGCCTCTTCTTTAGATCGCATAGGACGAGACTGCATCTTTGAAGTGTCCCATAACCGGGTTTGCTGTACTACTTCTCCACCGCTCTCAATCAATTCAATTTGACGATAGATTTCATAATCAATCGCCTTCTCCACATTGCGGAAGGAGTTCATATTTTTTAATTCTGTTCTTGTACCGAACTTTTCCCGTCCTCGAGGGCGAACAGAAACGTTGGCATCACAACGAAGACTCCCTTCTTCCATATTTCCATCACAAATCTCCAGATACTGAACAATCTGTTTGATTTTTGTGAGGTAGGCATAAGCTTCTTCGGGAGTTCTTAAATCCGGTTCAGAAACGATCTCAATAAGCGGAGTTCCCGCGCGGTTCAAATCAACCAAGGTATTGTATGGATCCTGATCGTGGATAGATTTACCAGCATCTTCCTCCATATGGATACGGGTTAAACCAATACGCTTGTCATAGTCTTCAAGCTCGATATCTACAAAGCCATCAAAACAGATAGGGGTATCATATTGTGAGATCTGATAGCCTTTTGGTAGATCTGGGTAGAAATAATTTTTCCGGGCAAAGATTGATTTGGGAGCAACCGAACAGTTTGTTGCCAATCCCATTTTGATGATATAGCGAACCAGGTTTTCATTTACTACCGGAAGCGTTCCGGGATGTCCAAGGCACAATGGAGTTACCTGTGTATTGGGTGCTTCACCATAAATGGCCGCTACCGGGGCAAAGGCTTTACTTTTTGTCAATAACTGGGCATGGACTTCAAGTCCAATTACCGCTTCGAACCGCTCATGCGCAATCGTGCTCATTCAGAAATAGTTTCGATGTTTGTAAGAGGGTGCAAAGATATTAAAGTTGAGCGTGAGATAGTATTGAGATAAACATAGAATCTGCTCTTTCATTATAACCCGGAATCACCTTCTGAGCTATGAGATCCAGTTCATACTTTGAAAGTAGCCTTTCTATATTCATCTCATTCTCTTCTTTAAATACCGAGCAGGTAATATACACCAGGTATCCATCGCGTTTTAGATGAGCCATACTGTTCACAACTATAGATCGCTGTAATGTTGCATACCATTCTATCCTGGATTCATCGAAATAATGAAACTGCTCAGGTGTGCGAGACCAGGTACCACTTCCTGTACATGGAACATCAGCTATAATTATATCAAAAGGATGATTGGGAATATCGTTTATTGGCTTTGAAAGATCTGCCGTTAGTTCATCATATCTGTTTATTCCTGCCTTTTTAAACCTGTTTCGAAGGTTATTCAGAATAGAAGATCGAACATCGGAAACCGTGAGCTGAATTGAATTATTTAAGTCAAAAGCCATTATTGACTTCCCTCCACTTCCTGCGCAGCAATCCCATACCCGTAAAGGGTCACCCTGAACTTGTTTCAGGGTCTGAAACAACTCAAATAGTTCGTTTCCAACCTGTTGAGAGCTCCAATCCTGTATTACTGCCTCTTTATCCAGGACTAGAATTTGATCCAGTTTAGTATTAGGAGAAACCGAACTAGCTTGTTCACCGACTATCTCAAATTGAATATCATGACTTTTAAGCTTGTTGAGCACCGTCTCTTTAAATCCAGGACGAATTCTAACAAATACATTTGGTTGGGTAAGAAATGAATCTGAAAACTCATCAGAAGCTATCCCTTCACTCAGCCCAGAGCGATAAGGAAATAACTGTTCCAATTCAGTTTCGATTCCCAGAAATCTTTTTTTCTCCGCTATTGAGCTGGTGACTTTATCAACCCATTCTGGTTTTAAAGCTTCCAGCACTTGATTGGGTTCTTGGGAAACCAGGAATAATCCCATAAGAATTCGTTCTTCTTTTGGTACATCCATTAGGCTCTTCCCCAGGCGAAAATAACAATAACAAAGATGACTGATTATTCTTCTATCTCTGGAACCATACTTCTTATTCTTTCTGAAAACAGATTTCAAAAAGAGAGAGAACGGTTCTTTCCCTGAGTATTCAGAAAGAATAGATGTTGAAGAGTTTAGATATGAATGAAATCGACTCATTTTACAAACGTGCATTTATATGAATGCTATTAATTATTACACATAAACGCTTTTTTGGTGAATCTTGTGTGTGATTGGTTACTCGTTAATGGTTATTGGAAAGGTGATTTACCAATAACCATTAACGAATAACACTTAAAGTCAGTGAATAACTAAACTTATTATACCCTTAACAATACAACCGAATAAATCTTATATGTTTTTCAATTTGCATTAAACTACGTTACGTTAGATCATAATACTGTTTTATAACTGTCTCGGGAAACAAAACGATATGTTTTGATTAAACAAATCATACAAAGAAATAGCGTTTCATAATCAAGTCTTAGATTCAAATGAAATACATAGCAATACCTTTTCTTTTACTAATTTTCTCAGGCCCTTTAACCGCTTTTCAAACTGATCTATCGGACTCTTTATTTGTAATCGAACCTCATTTTATTGCTAATCAGAATCAAGTCCTTTCAGAGGTCTACCCTGTCGATATAAATAATGACGGGTTTACCGACCTGATATTCAGAGATTATACTCCCTCAGTACCATTTGAACAAAAAACGGTAACTATTAGCTTTATTCCTGGCTCACCGAATGGATTGTTATTTCAAAATAAAGAAACAATTATCTCAAACAGTTTTATTAACAAATTATTTATTGATGATTGGGATGAAAATGGGTCTTTAGATTTAATTACTCAGAAATCCAGGTTTATCGATGGAACTACAAGTATGACTAATGATCTAATTGAGATCTATTTTATGGATGATGCCAGCATAATCGATAGCTTGGAATTTTCTGCCCCGTATGAGATCTATTTAGGAGAAGAAACGAATCCAAAAGAGCTTTACCATCTAAATGATTTAGACCTTGATGGAAGAAATGATATGATCTTTCTAGGTTTCAGTCATATTACTATTGGATGGAGCAATGGAAATGAGCCTCCTGAATTTGATGAGATCACAAATTTCGGGCAAAATACATACTCTACTGAAATATTTGACTTCAATCAGGATGGGTATCTTGACTTTTTATACGATGACCAATACTGGGATGAACCAGCAATTCAGGTCAATAATAAAGATCGAAGCTTTACCAGAACGTCAATTGGACTTCCAAATTCAAACCCTCAAGTCCCTGAGAGTATGTACTGGACTTTCGATTCGTTTTGGTATAACGATGATCACTTTCCAGATTTATTAATACAAAGACCTGATGGTGACTCAGAAGGTGGATTCTATGAAATCTATATTTATGATGATTCCTCCTCCACATACACTTTGAGCCCATCTGCATTTTCAGGAAATCAAATAGGTCAAATGACAGCAATACATCTGAATAATGATGGATATGCGGATTTTGTCGAAGTAAATGAAAATGAAGCTACTCTTTGGGTCAATGAATCAAATTCCAGCTTTAGCAAAATAGTTCTCGATCTTGATACTAATTATGGTTCTACTGGGAGTATTTTTTATTTCGACTCTGATTTAGATAATGATTTGGACGTTTTTTTCTGGTTTCAAAATTCGGGATATCTTTATCAACTTGAATTTGAAGGCACATTAACCAATGAGCAACCAACTATTCCTGAATTTCAATCTGTTTCTGTTACTGATGTTGGTTCGGTGAATCTAAGCTGGAACAAAAGCAATGATTTTGAATCCTTAGAAGGACATGTAAAGTACAGAATAACAGTAAATTCCGAAGAGCAGCAAATTATTTTAGAAACACACTCTAACGATATAACATTAACAGAGTTGAAAGCGGGTAATTATAATGTAAGTATAAGTTCAATAGACCCATTGCAATCTGAATCCAGTAGTTCTCTACCAGCTAATTTCGTAATCATTCTTGAGTCTGGTGAATCTAGCAATGACCTACCTGCTGAGGTTTTTTTACACCAAAACTATCCTAACCCCTTTAACCCGGTAACTAATATCTCTTTTGAGCTGAATAAAACAGAAGACGTTAAGCTTACCGTTTTTGATGCGTTGGGGAGAACCGTATCTACTTTAGTTGATGAAAGAAGAAGCGCCGGATTACATACTATCCGGCTTGACGCTTCAAATTTTCCCTCAGGTATATACTTTTATCAATTAGAAGCCGGCGGGGTTGAGCAAACGAAGAAATTAACACTGATCAAATGACAGAGAAGAAACTGCTACTTTTACTTTTCTTAGGGGGAGTTAGTTTTTCGGGGAATGCTCAGGAGAAATACTTTCATGATTTAAAAGGCATAGAGGATTCAGTAGGGGTTACTCATTTGTTTTATCGAATATACGAAGAGGTACCTACCCCATGCCCATTTGAAGAGGATCCCGATGTAACTTTACTAAATAACGTCTTTCACTTTAATACTTCAACTCAACAAGATTCCATCAAATTTGATGACTATTACAATCCCTGGTGTTTGAGTGGACATTCGGATTCAGAACGAGTTTGGGATTACGGCTTCTATGAAAATGATCCTTCAAAATGGGTAAAACAGCCACTATATCAGGGGTGTTTCCCTCCTCCAGTAGTTGATTACCGAGGAAGGAAATTAACTGCTCCAGGCGTATGTCTTACAAAACAAAGATCGACTGGTTCTATCGATCTTGATTCGGAAAATGGATTCATACTATCCAACAAAGAAGACTCTTTATACTATAATGAGAGCGTTGAAGGAGTAGCTTTTAGAGTTTCTATAGAGGAAGATTTTAACCCAAACTTTTTTATCACAACTGAAGAAGAATATGCCTTTTTCTATCACTATTTAGATTCTGTAGGTACCGAATTTGGTATACAAGGTATCCACCCTGTTCAGGACTCGTTGTTTTATTCAATCAACGATATGGGTCACTTGTTCATCAGTGAATATTATACAGCCAGATTTAAAATCTCCGACTCAACTGCTTCTTATCAAACCCTAAGCTTTGATTCTGAGGCCTCTGTTTTATACGCGATCGTTACTGTAGAAGAGAATGAGGTTTATAGAAGATCATTAAAGAGATCTGAGGACTTTGGCCGACCTAATTCCTGGGCTAATATTCCCTTTCCAGAAGAAGTGGATCGTTTACAATTCTTGGTTACTGATTCGGAAGAAGAAGGAACTGTGCTTATAGCGGATTCCACAACCATTTATCTTTCATCTAATTTTGGAGAAAGTTTTGAGTTCCTAACTGAGATAGATTCCAGGATAACTGGTCTCTATAAAAAGCCTAAGTCGAGCTTGCTCTATACCCTAAGTGAAGAAGAACTTTTTGAAGTAAACACTCAAACCGGAACAATAACGTCCATCAAAAAACTTCCTGTCTCCAATGAAGTCGTGACTGAAGTTCCAAACTCTGTTGTACTTCATCAAAACTATCCCAACCCTTTTAACCCGGTTACTAACATCACTTTCGAGTTGAATAAAACAGAAGAAGTTAAGCTTAGCATTTATGATGTATTGGGAAGATCAGTAGCTACCTTGGTTGATGAGAGACGAAGCGCCGGATTACATACGCTCAGTTTTGATGCATCAAATTTGCCCTCAGGTATTTACTTTTACCGCTTAGAAACAAAAACACAATCCCTCGTAAAGAAACTCACATTGTTAAAATGAATCGTACACTTCGAATGAAAAAACTCGCTACATGGATAAGCAGAACCCTTTTAATTCTTATGGTAGCATGTACACATAAGCCAGAACCAGATCAAAAAGAGACAAGTACTACTACTTCTGCTTCGACCTTTACAGACATCACGTTAACAGATTTCGAGCTGCTTACCGAATCTGCTGATTCCACTCTTATTGTCCTGGATGTAAGAACCGACAGAGAGTTCGAGGCAGGACATATTCCAAATGCGATTCAGGTGGATTTCATGGACCAGGATTTCAAAATGAACATTGCTGAATTCGATACTTCAAAAACTTATATCGTCTACTGTCAATCAGGTGGAAGAAGTGCTGCCGCTTCAACTATTATGGTGAAAGAACTTGGCTTTTCAAATGTCAAAAACCTCTCTGACGGTTATTCGGGATGGAGCAGAAAAAGCCAGTAAAAGTCTTTTTTAACATCTTCGCAATGGAACCGCTTTTCCAAATCATATAGAATGATTTTTAGTACTCGCACAAGATTTTAGGACGAGAATTTTCTCCAAAAAATCCAAATAAATTTCCCCACCTAAATTTATTCATCGAAACTTCATATAGGCTGGTAATTTTTTATGCGAGCCGGAGGTGCTGATTTACATTAATAAGGTATTGACGGCTTAGCCAAAAAAGGTTTAACCGTTAACTAATCTCTTATAATGGGATTAAAATCCTTTGATCTATGCTTATCTTAAAAGGACCTTATAACCCTATCGAAACAGGATCTATGAAAGCTGACTACGACGTACATCCAAGAAGTTCAATTGGCTTGGATTACTTAGGCCTTGGAAGCAATACAGAAGTATACTGGAACTTAAATCCATCCGAACTTTATGAACACGCCGTACTGCATGGCGAAGCAATTTTAACCAAAGATCATGCTCTACTAGTACATACCGGAAAATTTACCGGACGCTCTCCGAAAGATAAGTTTGTGGTTGAGCAACCTTCTATTCAAGACGACATTGACTGGGGCCCCGTAAACCAGCCAACCTCAGAAGAAGTCTTTAACAACCTTTATGACAAAGTAGTCAACTATCTTTCCGATAAACGCCTCTTTGTGAAAGATGTATTTGCCGGAGCTGACGAAAATAATAGACTGAATGTACGTGTAGTAAGTGAGGTAGCCTATCATGCCCTGTTTACTCACAACATGTTCATCCGACCTTCTGATGAAGAACTAGGTGTTCATGAGCCTGAATTCACCGTATTGGCTGCTCCTTTCTTTGAAGCTGATCCGGCTATTGATGGAACACGAACCAGTACTTTTATTCTGTGTAATTTTGAAAAAAAGATCATCCTTATCGGTGGCACCATGTATTCAGGTGAAGTGAAGAAGGGAATCTTCGCGATAATGAATTATCTGCTTCCAAAAAAGGGAGTGATGGCGATGCATTGTTCTGCTAACCATGATGAAAATGGGAAAACAGCTGTCTTCTTTGGTCTTTCAGGTACTGGTAAAACAACACTTTCAGCTGACCCGGACAAAACCCTTATCGGTGACGATGAACATGGCTGGAGTGATGACGGAATTTTCAACTTTGAAGGTGGATGCTATGCGAAAACCATAAATCTGTCAGAAGAAAGCGAACCGATGATTTACGCAACCACCAAGATGCCAGGAACTATTCTTGAGAATGTAATTCTTGATGATAATAGAGAGCCTGACTTTACAAATGTGAGTCTGACTCAAAACACTCGTTGCTCTTATCCAATTCACTTCATCCCAAATGCAAGTGACACTGGTAAAGGAAATCATCCTGAAAATATCATCTTCTTAACTTGTGATGCCTTTGGGATACTACCCCCTATCTCTCGTTTAACTCCGGAGCAGGCGATGTACCACTTCATTAGTGGATACACTGCTAAAGTAGCCGGTACTGAGCGTGGAGTAACCGAACCCGAAGCTACTTTCTCAGCTTGTTTTGGATCTCCATTTATGCCACTCCACCCTACTGTGTATGCGGAGCTACTGGCAGAGAAAATTAAGAAGCATAACTCAAAAGTATGGTTGGTTAACACTGGCTGGACTGGCGGTGTGTATGGAATCGGTAAGCGTATGAAGCTTTCTTTCACCCGTAAAATGCTTTCACAAGCTATTGATGGCGATTTGGAAGATGTGGAATATGTAAAGGATCCGGTATTCGGTTTCCAGGTGCCTATTCAAGTGAAAGGAGTTCCTTCAAAGATTCTTATCCCACGTTACACCTGGGACGATGCCCACGAATATGATAAGAAAGCACAACAACTTGCTCAGATGTTTGTGGATAATTTCAAAAAATTTGAAGATAATGCCAGTGATGAGATTCTTGGGGCTGCACCCCGGACTCTCTGATGTTAAGGGATTAACTCTATGCTTAATATAAAGCCCCGCACTTTTGTGTGGGGCTTTTTTTGTCTGCCACACAAACATTAGTAGTTTCGTTTTTTGTGGCTAATCCAATGGAATAGCTAATCCACCCCTGTATCCCCTCCCAAGAAGGGAACTCCCTGGCTTAAATTAAATCTATAACAACGAGCCTCCCCTCCAGTGGAGGGGATTGAAGGGTGGGTCCAAAGAAGCTATTATCTATGGATTCATCTAAATACAAGCTCCTTTTTATTGATCCTAAGTTTCCATTACCTTCAGCGATGCGCATTCCGATCATACTTTTATTCACTCTTATTTGTGCTACAAGCCAAGCTCAAATAACCTCCCTTCAACTCACCATACCCAAGAGTTATACCATTCTGAAAACGAGCAATACCTTTTCTATTGATGGTAAAGCATTTGAGCCATCATGGAATGAAGCTCTGTGGACCGATTATTTCATAGATATTGAAGGGAACAAAAATCCAAAGCCCTATTACAATACCAGGGTCAAAATGCTTTGGGATGATGAATTCATCTACTTTTATGCAGAAATGGAAGAAGAACACGTTTGGGGAGATATCACAGAAAGAGACGCCGTGATTTTTCACAATAATGACTTTGAAGTGTTTGTGAAGCCCAACCAGTACCAACCCTATTATGGTGAGTTTGAAGTTAATGTGTTGGGTACTCTCTGGGAGCTATTCCTGGCTCGCCCCTATCGAAGAAATGGACCAGTATTAAATCATTGGGATGTAAATGGCACTCAAATCGGAATCGATATAAAAGGTACTATTAATAACCCAACTGATATTGATACTTCCTGGTCGGTAGAGTTGGCAATTCCAATCCAGGCACTAAAAGAAATTGATCGTGGTAGTGAGGTAAAAGAAGGAAGCATGTGGAGAATCAACTTCTCCAGAGTTCAATGGCAACACCAGGTGAATGATGGAGTCTATTCCAGGAAAACAGATGAAGAAGGAAACCGACTCCATGAAAATAATTGGGTGTGGACGGAGCAATCGGCCATTGCCATGCACCGACCTGAGCATTGGGGCTATGTGTTCTTCACCGAACAAGAGGAAATGAGTCAGGCTAATAATTACGCTCCTTCCCTTGCTATAGAATACCAACTAGTATTTTACCTCTATCGAAAGCAAATGGATTGGAGGAATCAGAATAAAGTTTTCACCTCAAATATCTCCGATCTGGGAGGCCCTGACTTTAACACAAATGGCTTCCAACTCTCCGCAGAAACATCGCTAACCAAACTCGGGTTTGAGATCACGGTTTCAAACTCAAAAGGACAAACCATTACCGTTAATCAAGACGGATACGTAATTGCTGACCAATGAAAATCACTTCCTACTTAGTAGTACTCGTTCTATTTATTTCCTGTGTTCCTGCAACTGAACAGGAATCTGAACCTGAATTTATGATTGCTGCCTGGACGGGTGGTGGAATCGCTGATACCGATGAAGAATGGAGAACAGAACTTCAACGACTTTCAGAATATGGACTCACCGACTTATATCTTGGCGCTGGAAAAGAGAAACTGGAACAAGCTGCTTCCATTGCCAGCGAATTTGATATTGATATCCATGGATGGGTATGGACTCTAAATCGCCCCGGAGATACCACAGCAGCCAAAAATCCTGAGTGGTATGCGGTAAACCGAAACGGAGATAATTCCTGGGATTATCGTGCTTATGTGGATTACTATCAGTGGCTCTCCCCTTTTTCGGAAGGTGCCAGGGAGCATATTAAATCCAATATTCGGGAAGTAGCCAAAGCTGAAGGGGTCAAGTCTGTACATTTGGATTATGTTCGTTATGTAGATGTAATCCTTGGAGCCGACCTTCAACCTGTATATGATCTGGTTCAGGATCGACAATTCCCTGAATATGATTATGGGTATCACCCTAATGCCCGTGAAGGATTCAAAGAGTTATTTGGTATTGACCCTATGGAAATGGAACACCCCGAGTTGAGTATGGAATGGTTACAGTACCGACTAAATGCGGTAACAACCTTAGTAAACGAGCTTGCTGATATCGCTCATTCAAATGATAAGCTCATTACTGCGGCAGTCTTCCCTTTTCCGGAAATGAGTCGCCAAATGGTGCGCCAGGATTGGGCGAGCTGGAACCTGGATATTGCCCTTCCTATGCTTTACCAAAACTTCTACCGCCAGAACTTTGAGTGGGTGAAGTTCTCAACAGAGCAAGGTATTCGTGAATCTCATGAGCGATTCCCTATTGTTGCCGGATTGTACATTCCACCAATGAATCCCGATGAACTCGATCAGGCCATCCAAAAAGCCATTGAAGGTGGAGCTTCCGGTATCTCTGTATATGATGTCGGCGCTATGAGCGATGAACATTGGGAGGTGATTAAGAGATTGAGTGAGGAGAGGAATTAGGAATGATTGAATATCACGGCTGGATCACTTTGAGATTCAGTGACTATGATGACGGTGTCAAAAAGCAGTCAGAGTTTCTCAAAGCGTTTAAAAAATATCTCACAGAATCTCATCCGATTATAGATGAGAAAAAATCAAAGTTTATAGACTACAATGGCTTAGAAGCCTTCATCTTCAGTTCGCAACACAATCATAAGGACCAAAGTGTATTTTATCCAATACAAATTTTAAAATGGTTAGCTGAGAATGGACCTGGATCTTATGGGACTTTATACATTCTCGATGATGAAGATCATAATGATGAGATCGACAATTCAAACATATTTAAGCTCTGGGTTTTGAAACGAGGGAAAGTTTATGAAACAAATGACCAAAACTTGTCGCCTTATATCCCAGAATGTGAAAAGGAATACGATCCTAAGAACCCACCAATTGATTACGATTTTGAGTAGATAAAATGATCTCAAAGATTTTAAAAGTATTGAAGCCTAAAAGTAGCTTGAGGAAATACAATTCTCTTACTGTAGATTCATTTTTTAATTTATCTGAATCTGAACAAAAAGCGGTTTGCCAAAGACTTACTCCTTATAAACCTAATGAATGGGATATTTTTAAAGCTGTAGAAAAAAAGTTTATAGATGATTACGGTGACCAGGAGGCTGTTAGCGAAGTATTTTGTGGACTGGCACCAGGTGTAGGCCCTTATAATTCGATAAACGTAACCATACTTAAAGCTAAAAAAAGAGTTAACCTGCCAAAGCACTATTTGGGCTTTCCTGTTTTAAAACACTTCCTGAGAGAAAAATGATTACTGAAATTAATAAAGCTTGGAGCTGGAAAGGATTCAACGCTACTGAAATCATTCGAACCAATGACTTCGGTAATGTGGTTTTCAAAACAGACAAGAACGAGTATTGGAGAATCTGTCCTGAAGAAATTAGTTGTGAAAAAGTTGCAGAATCAGAAATTGAATTTAACCTGCTTTCAACTAACTCTGAATTCATTGAAGATTGGGAAATGACAAACCTTGTGGCGAAAAGTTTATTGATGATTTTCTAAATGAGGAAGGATTGGCATTTACAAAATTCTACTATTTAAATGCTAAAGGGGAATACGGAAAATACCTCACAGACTATCAACTCACTTTAGGTCGGAAATATGATTCACTTTATGAAATACCTAATACCCAGGAAAACTACGATCGGATGTCTAAAATGATTTCCTGGAGATATAAAAAATGGAAAAAGAAATCGAACTCGAGATGGAAATTCTGGAAAAGAAAATGATATGGGAGATGATTTCCACTTTTTCAAAACAAAAATGCCCAACACTAGAAGAGCAGATTACTATCTAGGCTGTTTAGACGGTTCTATTTTTTTAGATTTTAATCGCTCACCTGATAATAGAATTTCATTGGTAAGAATTTCTTTTGACGGATTTGGGTGCTGTGGACTTGATGAAAGTTCAATTGAATTGAGTAGTAAGAATTCTCAAGATTTTATCTCTGAAATGGAAAAAGAGAGCTTAGATCAAAAAGTAATTAGTGAATTAGTCTATCAGATCATAAATGCCAATAGAGAACATATTTGGCCAGAAGCAATTAAAGAGTATGGCTTGCTAAAAAAAGAATAAGTGAGAGTTACGCATTAATGGGATTATCAACGCTCAAAAACAAAAAACTCATTCTAGCCATTTGTGCATGCCTCCTAGCGATTACCGCCCATTCCCAGGAAACCGAGCTTGACGTACTGAGCTATGAACTAACCATCGAACCAAATATTCAAAACCAATCTATCGAAGGTAGTCTTCTAATTAAATTTGAAGTAGCAGACAGTATAAACGAGATAAGCTTAGATGCATCAACACTTGAAATATATAAGGTGTCAGGAGCAAGTGTTATCTATCACAAAAAAGTTGATTCAAAATTGCTGGTAGATCTTACTCCACAAGAACAAACTCTGCATGAAATAGCCATCCATTATCATGGAAATCCTGAAAGAGGACTTCTTTTCAATGCCGATAAGAATCAAGCTCATACCGTTTTCTTTACCGACCATTGGATGGTTAGTAATAATGCCCCAAATGACCGAGCTACTTTTTCTATCAATATTCTCCTTCCAAAAGGGATGCAGTCTATAGCAAGTGGTGAGTTAGTAGGTATTGAAGAAAAAGGAGAAAAGGAACTTCATAAATGGCATCAAAGCTATGAAACACCTTCCTATACCTATGGATTTGTTATCGGATCATTCACAGAAACAACGGAGCCAATCGGAGAGGTAAATCTGAATTACTATTCATCCGAGCTAGATGAGAATGAGTTGAAGGAAATGTTTATCGAAACTTCTGCTATTCTGGAGTTTTTTGAACAAAAATCAGGCATAGAATATGTTCAAGACTCCTACTCACAGATTTTAATTGGCGATAATTATCAGGAAATGTCTGGCCTTTCAGTTTTAGCAGACTCCTATCCTACTTTCGTGTTCAGAGATAGCTCCGAAATCCATCTTATATCTCATGAGCTAGCACATCAGTGGTGGGGAAACATGATCACCTGTAAGGATTTTGGCCACTTTTGGTTGAATGAGGCTTTTGCTGTTTATATGTCCTCAGCATTCAGTGAGCACAGATTTGGTAAGGAAAAATACCAATCCGATATAGCCATCTACAAAAGCATCTACGATGATCTTGTTGAAAGAGGGTTGGACAGACCTTTGGTTTTTGAGGAATGGAGGTCCAACCGGGATAATCGAAATGTTGTTTACTACAAGGGTGCGTATGTATTGCACATCTTAAGAGAAGAGCTTGGAGACGAAGCCTTTTGGAAAGGCATCCAATATTACAGCAAAAGCTATTTTGGAAAATCTGTAACAACAGATGATTTCAAACTAGCCATGGAGGAAGCCACCAATTCGGATTTAGATGCCTTTTTTGAAACATGGATTTACTAAAAGTGAGAACTGATTCCCAAATCTATTAATCAGAGGTTAATTTAGACCAGTTACCAAGTCATGCTGAACTCGTTTCAGCATCTTTGTGAGGCATCAAGAGTACTCATCGACTGATCATTAAACAAAGCCACGTCATAAGATTCCGAAATAAATTCGGAATGACCTATAAGAGAGACTTTGATGGAAATTTAGACTAGTTCTTAAGGCTGTTTTGTCTAGATTAGGCAGCCACTTAGTCAGCCGAATTGACCCAGTTGAGATGCAAATTTTTAATTTAAAGAAGCAAAAAGCTATCAGAGTACCTGTATTTATAGGCATTACCATTCTGATAACGCTATGGCATCCAGCAACAATGTTTGCACAACTTCTTCCAAATCAATTTCACTCATCTACTGAGCAGTACGGACTTCACTGGAACCTGGACTATAATTCCGAAGTGTTATCTAATGTGGCCGGAGGTATACAAAACAAAACGGTTTACCAGGGGTATTTGGATCTAAACATCCATTTTGATTTTGAGAAAATAGTAGGACTAAAAGGAACTTCCATTGATTTCAATGTCATAAACCTGCATGGAAAGAGCCCCTCTTCTTTCGTGGGCGATGATTTGTTAGTCTCCAATATAGACGGTGCCAAGACAACACGACTCCAGCATTTTTTTATAAACTATCAATCCTCAAACGAAAACTTGGCATCAAAGCTGGGATGTTAGCTGTTGATGAAGATTTCCTGACAACCACAGGCACTACCCTGTTCCTTCACATGCCAGCTGGTTACGCATACACACTTTCACCCAATGCTCCGCCATGGCCCGTCGCTTCAACCGCCATACAGATACGTTATGATCTTACTGAGCAATGGACACTACGGCTCGGTGGCTTTGACGCGGATGGCGATAACGTCGATGAATTCGATGGCAACCCCCACGGTTTCCAATTTACACTTCAGCCCGATAACGCCCTTTTGATTGCTGAGACCACCTGGAAAGGATCGCTCGGAGGAGCCAAAGGTTTTTATCGCCTTGGAACCTGGTACGACACAAACACCTTTCCTACAGCTAGTGGTTCTCTTAAACGAGGATTGACGAGCGTCTATTTGGCTGCGGAACAACAACTCTATTCCAAAGCGAACCGGGAGGAAGACGGATTATATCTTTTCACTCTTGCCGGCCTGATATTACAAGATGAAAGAACGCCTTATGATTATGACATTCATGCGGGAGCTTACTGGAAAGGCCTTATTTCACACTGGGATGACAACTTAGGTTTCATCGTTACCTACCCCCATGTGGGCGATGTATTGGTGGCTTCCAACTTGCCAGGACAAACCCAAACTGAATCTTTTCTAGAACTGACCCATCAAAAAAACGTTCTGGATGGTTGGGCTATACAAGGAAGTGTGATACATGTCATCAATCCTGGTGGAGCAAGCGCCAGGCAGATTGATAACGCAACCGTACTTGGCATCCGAACAACCTTTTCATTGTAATTAAAAGCTGATTGTTTTTTATTCGTTTTACTGCTTAGCTAAAACCAATGGACTCTTAACTAGAAAACCATAAATGGAAAAAGAAATAAATGCCGGGATCAGAATTTCTTCAATGGTATTGGATCATTTCATCATGACATTTGTCACTATGATATTCTTTATCCCGGGAATGATATCAACATTTATAACTGCCTTTCAAATAAGCCATGAACAAGTCAGTCCTGATATTTTTGGAGGGTTAAGTTTTATTGGGTTAATAGGTTTTGCTCTTTATTTCTGTAAGGATTCAATAAACGGTCAGAGTATTGCTAAAAGAATTCTAAAGCTCCAGGTTGTTGATAAACGAACAGAAAAGGCGGCATCTCCTCTAAAATGCCTTGTAAGAAATTTGTTTTGTATGATATGGCCGATAGAAGTGATTATGGCATTGGTAAACCCTGGTCGCCGAATCGGTGATATGGTTGCTGGAACTAAGGTTGTACCTTTTAACTCCGAAATTGAACAACCTGAGCCTAACTATACACAAATGGGAATAGCTTTTGCGCTAGCCCTTGGCTTAATGCTACTTTTCTCTTTGCCCTTTGTCGGACTTAACGAGCTAATCAAATCCAATCAAGTATCCTATATTGAAGCCTCGATAAATAATTCTGCAAGTCAGGAAATAGCTGAACTTTTTGAAAGTGAATTTGGAAACGAATTAACTGCAGATGTAAGAGTCTATGATCGAATAAAAGCAGAACCGAATCTGAAATACATTTCTGTAATTCTAACACTTGATAAAAATCATCTAACTAGTAATGATGATTTTGTGGATTATCATAACAAAGCTTTATCAGTTCTACTTTCCAGACATGCAGAAGGGACGTTTGTAGGTCAGATTAGATATGTTTACAAGGAAACCGGAAATATGATTACTAGAACAAAGCCATTAGACTGGCGAGAAAAATAACAATGTGAATTACCAAACCTTTCAACCTCATCCGGATTTAGTAGCACTCGTCAAGTTTTACTGGACACTGGAAGTACCTTATGATCCTACTAACCAAAAGCAGAAAATTATCCCTGATGGCTGTATTGAAATGACTTTCAACCTTGCGGATGATATAAAACGATACGTTTCTGATACCGAATATATCGTTCATCCTTGTGCTATGGTGATGGGGCAACGAACCAAATCATATTATATCGAACCCATGGGAAATGTAGACTCTTTCGCTATCTGCTTCTACCCCTATGGCTTTGCCAATTTTATAGATACTCCACTCAAAGAGTTATCAGATGTAGAAACTCCTGTCTCAACGTTGTTTGGAGAAATCCCTGCAAAAGAATTGGAACAAAAGATCGTCCGGGCAGAGAATACACAACAGAGAATCGAAATTATTGAAGCTTTTCTTCTCAAGAAATTAAGCGAACAATCTACGGTAGATGCCATTGTTCAATCTACTATCGATGCTTTGGTATCAACGAAAGGAAGTACCTCAATTAACACTATTCTTCAGGAAGACCTTTCCAAACGAAGGCAGCTCGAACGAAAGTTTGTGAAGCAAATTGGAATCAGTCCCAAACAGTTAGGGAGAGTAATTCGACTGCACAGTGCTCTGAACATGATGTTGAATGAAGAGGGAGAAAGCCTGACCAACATAGCCTATGAAAATGAATACTTCGACCAGGCTCACTTCATTAAAGATTTTAGAGAGTTCATTGGAGTTAGTCCCAAGGAATTTTTAGACAATGAGCATATGACCCTTTCCACCCTTTTCTATAAGTGAACCAACCCTGTCGCATTTTTACAATTCTATCTTTAATTCCTGGCTTAGTTTTGTTTCAACTTCGCTAGTGGTTATTTGTTAATGGTTATTGGTGAATCATCTTCCCAATAACCATTAACAAATAACTAGTAACTAATAACTAATAACCAACCTATGAATAGCTATATCTCACTTTTTGAAATCCCGGCAACCGACATTTCTCGAGCCATCGAATTCTACCAGGCCATTTTGGATGTATCCGTAGAACAAATGGAAATACCAGGTATGGAAATGGGCATCTTGCCTTATGAAAATCAAACAGTCCATGGCGTTATCATCCAGGGAGATGGATATCAGCCTTCCACTGATGGAGTTGCCATTTACCTCAATGCCGGAGATGACCTTCAAGTGGTGTTAGATAAAGTTGAAGAAAACGGAGGCAGCGTCATTGTCCCCAAGACTGCTCATGCTGATGAAAGTGGCTTCTTTGCTTTATTCCTGGATTCAGAAGGCAACAGGCTGGGCTTGAATTCCCCGAATTAACTTGTCATTTCGAAGTCTCTTATTCTGGATTTTAAACCTTCTATCCGATAAGATTCTTCGGAAGTATCCTCAGAATGACTTTTTAAAGATATAAGCTATATAATGGCCAGTCATCTTGAGGATACCTCCGAAAGATCCTGTAGAAATAGTGATAGTCTTTCGATTTATGTAAGAATCATCCATCAACGCGAATTCTTAGCTTATTGCGAATATATCTTTACTCATTTCCTAAGAAATCACTATTGAAATTCTACCTTCTATCTCTTTCTTTTAGGCTCACCTTAAAGAAAGACTCATGCCTACTACCACTCCAGAACACGATGCTCGAATTGCTGCATTAACCTTCGCTTCCGTATATCCACACTATGTAACTAAAGTGGAAAAGAAAGGACGAACAAAAGAGGAACTTCACGAGGTAATTGAATGGCTTACCGGTTTCAATGAAACCAAATTACAAGAGTTGATAGATCGAAAGGCAACCTTTGAAACCTTTTTTGAAGAAGCTACCCTACATCCCAATGCAGAGCTTATTAAGGGAGTGATTTGTGGGTATCGCGTTGAGGACATTGAAACTCCTCTAACACGGCAAGCCAGATACCTTGACAAGGTGGTAGACGAATTAGCAAAAGGTAAAAAGATGGAGAAAATTCTGCGAACTGCTTAAGGCGCTGATTCATAATTCTCTTCTATTATCCTTTCATTACCTTCTATCCGATGAGATCCTTCGGTAGTAACCTCAGGATGACTTGTAAACATAAAGTCTTCTTATTTAGGTCATCTTGAGCATACTTGCGAAAGATCCTGTCGGATAAGTACTACTTAATTAAATAACATTGTAAGGAATTCCATCAAGAGCGATCTCTCTTGTATGAGAGAATTCTATGTTTATATCACTACCAACCCCTCGAGAACAACACTATACACCGGAGTTACGAATGATCTCCAACGCCGACTTATTGAACATTATATACATAGAGGTAGTTCTGATACATTTGCAGGAAAGTATTACTGTTATTTTTTGATTTACTATGAAGCTTTTGCTTCCTCCCATGAAGCCATACAAGCCGAAAAGTATATAAAGGGGAAATCCAGGAAGAAAAAGGAAATGATAATTCAAGATATGAACCCTTCCAGAGCATTCTTGAATACAAAGGTATGTGGTATTTGGCCACCAAAGTGATTCGTTGTTTTTTTGAAATGAGTATTACAATTATAAAAATCGTAATCCGATTAGATCCTTCGGAGGCATCCTCGGGATGACTTTATAAAAGTTCTTATGATATAATACTTAGTCATCTTGAGCATACTTGCGAAAGATCTTGTCGATTTAGTGTGCCCATTCACTTGTAACATAGAACTAATTGTTAGTAAGGGTATTCAATTCGGTTTAGTTAATATCAAACTAATTCTTCAATCTCCCGTCTACAACTCCGTTTGTTATTAGCCAACATATCGTGGAATGAAAATTTATTTAATCCCTGGCCAGGGTGCTGATTATAGGTTGTTTGGTAAGCTCTCTTTAGCCCCTTCTTTTGAGATCCGCTATATACACTTTGAGCTCCCGGAGAAAGGACTTTCAATGGCAGAATATGCACAGCAGCTTGCCTCTCAAGTTGATAAGAGCGAGCCTTTCATTCTGGTTGGAGTTTCCATTGGCGGGATGATTGCGACAGAGATGAATGATCTCTTAAATCCTATAAAAACTATAGTTGTTTCAAGTGCCAAGTCAAAAAATGAACTACCTAAGCTTTACACCATTCAACGTAGATTCTTCCTGTATAAAATAATACCAGGTTGGATTTCTAAATTAGGAGCTCAATTCCTACAACCTATTTTTGAGCCCGTAAGAAACACTGAAAAGGAAGTCTTCAAACAAATGTTGAAAGATAAAGATCCAAGGTTTTTAAAAAGAACCATTGATATGATCGTTAACTGGGATCGAACATCTTATGACTCATCGATAATATCGATTCACGGAGATAACGATAATACTATCCCAATCAGAAATGTTGATGTTGATCAAATAGTAGAAAATGGCTCCCACTTGATGATTTTTACTAAAGCTACCGAACTGAGTAGAATACTAAACGGTATTCTTACAGCTAGTTTTGAGCATATAGTACAGGAGAAATGAAAATACTTACCAAAGGTACTTACTATGGCTCGATGAATGCCGAGCAGGAGATGAACGGTATCCTGTTTTCGGAATACGATTACCTGACAGAAAGAACTGATTGGCATTTTCATGAAAACCCCTATTTCATGTAC
Source organism: Balneola sp. (assembly GCA_003712055.1). Taxonomy (NCBI): domain Bacteria; kingdom Pseudomonadati; phylum Balneolota; class Balneolia; order Balneolales; family Balneolaceae; genus Balneola; species Balneola sp. Next base: position 137,884 of record RHLJ01000006.1, on the reverse strand, counting down.
GTTCTTGAAGGGGATTTATACGATGTAAATAGAAAGCGGAAAACGACCTGCCCTTCCGGAAGCTTCCTTCTTCATAACTGGCAAGAAGTTCATTTCAATTCTAAAGAATCAGTGCATGCGCGGGGTTTCCATATTGAATTTGAAAAAAACTGGTTCGAGAAAAATAACATAGACATCAATCTATGGGAAGGGAGTACGCTCATAAGAAACCCAAAGCTTCATCATATTCTCGCCAAACTATATAGGGAGTTTAAATGTGCCGACATATACTCCGAAATTTCCTGTGAACTCCTGGTCTCTGAATTATGTGAGAATATCGATAAAGAAAAGGTATACCAGATGGAGAAAAATCCTTCCTGGCTCTCCTCTCTTGTTGACATGATTCACCAACATAATGAACCGTTCAATTTAAAAACCCTATCGGAACAGTTAGGCATTCATCCCGGACATCTGTCCCGATCCGTGCCAAAATATTTTTCTACTACACTTGGTGACTATATCCGACAGATGAAGATCAAGAAAGCTGTTGATCTCATGCTATCCACCAACAAATCGCTATATGATATCTGCTATGAATGTGGGTTTTCTGATCAGAGTCATTTTTCAAGGACCTTCAAAAGATACCTGGGAATGACCCCAAAAGAATTTCAAAAAAAATGTGGGTGATGTTAATTTCATTCTATTTTGGATGGTAAATCCGGAATAGTTTGGTGCTTTATGAATTAATACCACTCTAAATGAGAACCTTCGTATTTGTCCTATTATTCGCTGTCATCCCATTTGCATCCTCATGTGCGCAAAGCTCATCCAAAACAATGTCTGATATTGTAGAACATAAAGGTATCACCTCTCCCCTTCACCAGGCAAATGTTGGGAACGTTGTTTTCATGCCAGGCATCTTTCCAGTAAAAGTATATAAGGAAAGTGAATTCCTTTCTTCTTTCGAAATAGAAAACGACAGTGATCTGAACTTCATCGCCTTTCTTGATAACTCTCTTACAAATTACCTACACCAATTAGATCCGACCTTATCTGTAGATGAGCTTCTAAAGAGGGGAAATTTTCAATTCTCCTTTTATATAGACAGCAAATTAGTTTATACAGAAAATCTCAATCGCGGTGCAGGGCTCCCACGAAGAAAGAATCAAGACACTATCCTGCACAAGCCTCTGATAAGCAGTATTAATGCAGATTCATGGGGACGATTTTTATGGGCACGTTTTTTATATCGAACAGATGCTTATACAACACTCGTAACAGGAACACATGTTGTAAAAATTGAACTACGCCCCTATTTAAATAGCGATGAAGGACTCATTGTTGGTGATTTAATCGCGGAAGGTGAAATCTCACTGAAATATGCTGAACCTGAAGTAAATGAAGCAGAAAAAGCCATCCAACCTATTCAACCGAATAGTGGGTGGGAAATATCTAAAGACCGTTACGATGAAGAGAAAATCAGGGCACTTAATGAACGTATAGCTCAGAAAAGATTTAATCACATCACCAGTATTGTGGTGATTAAAGACGGAAAGCTTTTATTTGAGGAGTACTTTAACGGGAGTGATCGAAACACCTTACATAATACCCGATCAGTAGGAAAGTCCTTCGCTGCAACTATCACTGGAATTGCTATCCAAGACGGCCATTTTAAAGGAGTGGATCAGACACTGGATGAATTCTATGACCTTAGGCAATACCCGAATTATTCCTCCAAAAAAGCTCAGGTGACGCTAGAAAGCCTTTTAACCATGAGCTCTGCTTTCCATGGTTCCGACAATGATTCCGATACCCCTGGTAATGACTCTAACATGTATCCGTCGAATGATTGGGCGAAATTCACCCTGGATTTACCGATGGATAAAAACAAGGAAAATGGTGAGGTATTTGATTATTTCACTGCAGGTTCGGTGTTACTCGGAGATATTATCCAAATCACAGTTCCAGGTGGGCTGGAAGGATATGCTGATGAGAAGCTATTCAAACCACTGGGCATTTCAAGGTACAAATGGCAATATACTCCCAAAGGCATCGCCCATACTGCCGGAGGGCTGGCTCTTAGTGCTCTGGATTTTGCCAAGTATGGTCAGCTTTATAAAAACAAAGGAATGTGGAATGAAAAGCAGGTCTTATCTGAAGAATGGGTTGAACAAAGCTTAACTAATCATTTTGCAGATACGCCCAATCAACCAGCGTATGGCTACCTTTTTTGGAACGAAGAATTCTCAACAGAAAAAAAATCCTATAATGCTTTTTACGCCAGCGGTTATGGAGGGAATAAAGTCATCATGTTTACCGATGAACCTCTCGTGATTGTAATAACTGCAACTGCTTTTGGTCAACCCTATGCACATCCACAGGCTGAGCTTATGATTGAGAAGTATATCTTACCTGCAGTTTTGGAATGAGTATTTTCGAAGATGGATAAGAGATATCATATCATTATGTTTGGGCATAATGGATTCCATAATTCTAAAAATCATTAGTTTCTTTCTTGTCTCTGGATACATCTACCTAAGCTGGGGGCATTCAATCAAAATTATTCGGTGTGCCTATCTATCTAGCAAAAGGAAGAAGCTACATTTAACTTTTACCTGGCTAATACCTTATTTATGGGTTCTTATAACCAAAGATTTTGTATTTATTGAAGAACCTCAGACAATGACCAAAAAGAAAAGAGATGAATTACTGGATGAAGAATCAGGACATTTTTATGAAAGTCGTAAAGGGTTTCCTGGCGCTCGCAGATAAATAGAATACTTAGATTACATACATTGAGCACATCCTTTGGATGACAAAGAAAAACCGAGGCTTTCGAGAATAACATAACCGAAAAAAAATAACTGAAAAGGAGGTTATATACTTTTAAGAGCTCATGTTTAGAATCATACTATTTACAATCTCTGCTATCATATTAGCTTGGTTGACCTTTAGAATCATATACGCTCGAAAAAAAAGAATGCAATACGAGAATGTTTTCTTAGAGGTTTTTGAAAATATTCAAGTCGAATTACCAGAGTTTAAAATCGATTATAAATATGGTTATCCAAGTTTTGAAGTTATTTTTAAGAATCAAGAGGATCTAAAAGTTGCAGAGTCCAAAGGGAGTACAGAAAAGTTTAAGGATATGATTCAAATACTTCATAAGAATATCGATGATTTTGAAGCTGAACTGGCTATACATTATACATGGAAAACGAGAACCTATAGTTCTAATCTTTAAAAGGATCAATGAACCTCCAACCTACGTTAGAAGACGAGTTAATAATTCTAAGGCCTCTTGGTGAAGATGAGTTTGAGGTGCTTTATGAAGTAGCCAAAGATCCTCTGATTTGGGAACAGCATCCAAATTGGGATAGGTATAAAAGAGAAGTGTTTATTGATTTCTTTGCTGGAGCTATACAATCAAAAGGGGCTTTTCTCATCCTTGATAAAGAGACGGGAAATGCAATTGGTAGTACCAGGTTTAAGAAAGTAGAAGGAGCAGAAGACGCTATCGAGATAGGATGGTCGTTTTTAGCCAGGGATACATGGGGTGGCAAATATAACCGATCCATGAAGAAACTCATGATTGACTATGCACTCGACCATATGAAGCATATAATCTTTTATATTGGCAAAGAGAATATCAGATCTCAAAAAGCGGTAGAAAAATTGGGAGGAAAGGAAATCACTCAGCCAGAATTAGATCACTTGGTCAGAAAAAATGGTACAGATTTAACTTTTCGGATAGGTAGAGAGGATTGGAACATATAGTGTTCTAATCACCGCCAAGTTTATTACTTTTTCTCTGTATCAAATTGCTTCAATAATTTTTAAGTAAATAGCCATGATAGAAAAAGAGATTATTCGAAATGGAGAAGGTGATAACTATAACTACTCTCAAGACCACTGCTTTATAAAACTTTCCTCTCGGCTTACTAATGGTGAGTTAAGTTTTGTGGAAGACACCCTGAAACCCGGCTTTTATTTGGGGAGGCACCACCACAAAATTATGACCGAAGTATTCTACATCTTAGAAGGGGAAGTAGAACTTATCTTTGACGATGAAACGATTGTAGCTAAAGCAGGAGATACTATCACTGTCCCTCCAAATGTTTGGCATGCTGCGAGGTGTACTGAAGGTGGAAAAATGCTCACCATCTTCAAAAACGGGCAATTCGATGTATATCTGGAAAAACTCTCAACAATGTCAGATAGTGACTTTGCTAATACTGAGTTAATGAAATCTGTTTCTGCAGATTTTGATATTTACGAGGGATAAAAAGAGTTCATGAATATTGAGTTTAAGAGGTTAACAGAAGTCAATACCTCAGACATTATGGAACTGATGAACAATACCCTGGTAAGAAGGCAGATGCCCTTGTTAAAAGGTGAGTTCACAGAACAAAGCTGCGAAAAGTTTGTCGCAAATAAAGAGAAGCTTTGGGAAGAACATGGCTATGGACCATGGGCTTTTGTGGTAAACAATCAGTTTGCGGGTTGGGGAGGACTCCAACCCGAAGAAGGAGAAGCAGACCTGGCTTTGGTGCTCCATCCTGATTTCTGGGGTATTGGCAAAGTGCTATATAAAAAGATCATCGATAAAGCTTTTAATGAAATGGGTTTAGACTCAGTGGTTGTTTTCTTCCCCCCTTCTCGAACTCGAATCAAAGGTTTTCTGCGTCTTGGCTTTAAGAAAGATAAAGAGTTAAAAGTCGGAGACGAGGAGTTTATCCGGTTTCGTTTAACAAACCCGGTTAAGAATGACTGACCAACGCTCTAACGAAACTTCACCTCCTCCCCAGCTGAAAATATGTGGCTAATGGAAAGTATAAACTTTACAGAATCAATAGAGATCAACTGCTCCCCAAACGAAGCTTTCGATTACACTCAGGACTACACACAGCGTTTGGATTGGGATACTTTTCTTAAACATGCAGAACTTATCGAAGGAGCATCAAAAGCGGATAAAGGAGTAAAAGCATATTGTGTTGCAAAAAACGGATTCGGGATGGTTACAGAATACGTTTCATTTAATAGACCTAAGGTCACAGCAATTAAAATGACTAAAGGGCCTTATTTATTTAAATCTTTCTCCGGATCCTGGACTTTTAAGGCTATTGAAGCAAATCTATGTAATGTGATTTTCAAATATTCATTCACTTTACGATTTCCTTTCTCCTTATTCGGTAAATTTGTAAGGGGGAATCTTGAGTCTAACGTTAGGCAGAGACTCATCGATCTCAAAACAAACCTCGAGTCGTGATATTTAAATGGATCAAAACTAAAGTTTAATCCTTAGTTAACTACAGTAGCGCATTTTTTTTGTTTATTTGGATAATCAATAAAGCTAACGTTTGCCATGCGCCCCTTAATCATTCTTACTTTTCTAGTTACTCTGTCAGTTTGTAACACTTCAACAGAAAATACCAACGAAATTGTCTTACCTAACACTCTGGAGGTAGGTCAAGGAGAAGAGCTAGCATCCGGACATGTCTATCATGATGCGAATGAGAATGGAACTATGGATGCTAATGAAATTGGTATTCCTGGTGTATTTGTTTCCAATGGCCTGGACCTGGTTCAAACAGACGCTAATGGCCAATACAGCATTCCTGTTGATGATGACGCGATCATTTTTGTGATTAAACCCCGTGACTGGATGACTCCGGTGAATGAAGACAATTTGCCGCGCTTTTTCTACTTGCATAAACCTGCTGGTTCTCCTGAGAATTTCACCTATCCAGGTATTCCGCCAACCGGCCCACTACCCGACCGAATCAATTTTCCATTGTATAAAGAAACAGGCTCCAATCAATTCAAAATGGTCGTTTTTGGTGATCCTCAGCCTTACAATGTGGAACAAATTGATTTCCTGGCTGAGGATATCATTTCTGAATTGATTGATGCTCAAGGCCTGGAGTTTGGAATGACGATGGGCGACATCGTTGGAGATGACCTGGATTTGTTTTCACCCTTAAACCAGGCTGTTTCAAAGATTGGTATTCCGTGGTACAACGTTCTGGGTAACCACGATGTGAATTTTATGGCTATTGGAGATGAAGATTCAGATGACACTTTCGAGCGGGTATTTGGTCCGGCCAATTATGCTTTTGTGTATGGTGATGTTCATTTCATCGTAGTTGATAATGTAATCATGGATGAGCCCGAAGGAGCAAGAGGTTATGTAGGAGGCTTACGTCCTGATCAGATCGAATTTGTTAGCAATTATCTTAATGTGGTCCCAAAAGACAATCTTATTGTACTTACCATGCATATTCCTCTGGTTGAGCACGGCGAAACGTTCAGAAACAGCGATCAAAAAAAGCTTTTTGATCTATTAAAGGACTTTCCAAACACGCTCTCCATCTCGGCTCATACTCATACACAGAACAATGTATTTTTTCACAAAGATTCTTCTGACTGGCAGCAAGAGGTACCGCATCATCATTTCAATGTGGGTACAACTTCCGGGAGTTGGTGGAATGGTATCCGGGATGAAACCGATGTCCCTCACACCATGATGCGTGACGGAACTCCCAATGGTTATTCATTCATCACTTTTAATGGCACTGAATATATTATCGACTGGAAAGTTGCTGGTAGTCCGGAAAGTCATAAGATGAACATTCATGTCCCCAGAGGAATTGTGGCGAATTCTGGAGAAACTACTCTTCTTACTGTCAATTTCTTTAATGGAAGCGAACAATCGGAATTAAGCTATCGTGTGCTCGGAGCCACTGAATGGCAGCCTATGGAAAAGGTGAATAAGCCTGACCCCTACTACTCAAAAATTTCTCAGCGACATGAGAATATGCAGGCTCTTCAGTTTCCTGAATTGTGGGATGGAAATTCAGAGCTAGACGATCAGCCATACCCGATCTCAAGAAGAATGTCCAGACCGGTAAATTCTTCTCATTTATGGGAAGCGAATCTGGGCACTGATTGGCCGGCTGGGAGACATGTTATCGAGGTAATGGCTAAAGACCGTTATGGCAGAACATTTACTGCATACCAAACAATGAGAGTAATTGAAGAGTGATCAAAGAAGGAAAATAAAATTGAACTTTTAATCTTAGAGTAAGAATTATATGAAATCCAGTTTTTTAGCTTTTTATGTTGTCGCATTTGTATGCTTCACCGCCTTCCCTGTTAGTGCTCAACATAGTCACACTCATAGTGGGCTTCACCACTGGGAAATACCCAGTAAAGATCCGGACCGGATTATACTAACGTTCAATGGCGATCCGGCAACAACAAGAGCCGTAACCTGGCGTACTGATACCAGCATTAACCAGGCAGTGGCGCAAATTGCAGAAGCTACGGTGAACTCAAAGTTTGTTAATGACGCCGTAACTGTAAATGCAGTCACCGAAGAATTTGATCTCGGGTTATATAAAGAGAATAAATCACTACTAGTTCATTACCACAGCGTTACATTTGAAGGGTTGAAACCAGATAAGCTGTATGCCTATCGCGTAGGAGACGGAAATGATCGCTGGTCTGAGTGGATTCACTTTCGTACAGCAAAAACTGGGTACGAACCTACTCAATTTGTTTACTTCGGCGATGCCCAGAATGACGTTCTCGCTCATTGGTCACGGGTAATTCGCATGGCCTATCAAACAGCTCCTGATGCATCATTTGTGATCCATGCCGGAGATCTTATCAATGATGCTCACCGCGATCAGGAATGGGCGGAATGGTTTAAGGCCGGTGGATTTATTCATAGTCAATGGACAGCAATACCTGTTGTTGGAAACCATGAATTCATGCGAACTGGAAATTTAAAGTCAAGAAGGCTCTCTATCCAATGGAGACCGCAATTTACCCTACCTGTTGAGGAGGACCTGAATTCAAAACTACATGAAACCGTATACACTGTAAACTACCAGGATATACTAATCATCGTCCTAAATTCCACGGATGAGCTTGAAGAGCAAACCGACTATATCGAGGAACAACTAAAAAATAACACCGCTAAATGGAAGATTGTTACCTGTCATCACTCGGTGTTTTCGCCAGCAAAGGGGCGCAACTTCCAATTTGCACGTGATAACTGGAAACCACTCTTTGACAAATACGGCGTTGATCTGGTGCTCAATGGCCACGATCATACTTATGCACGAGGTCATGTCCCAGTTCGAACCACAGATCAAGATGAAGAAGGCATTAATACCGTTTATGTCACTTCTGTGAGTGGACCTAAGCAGTATGAGTTGGATAATGAACAATTGAAAGACTATGCCGGGGAGGGGTATAAGCGAGATAAAGATGCTGAACAAACCCAGTTTTTCCAGGTTATTACAATTGAAGACAATACACTCACCTATGTAGCCTATACTGCCATTGGAGACGAATATGACCGAGCTGTTATTGCTAAAGATTTCATAACTGGCAAGAAGGAATTATTGCAAAAATAGCAATGGTCTTTTGTGTTCACGATAAATCATAAATCGTAAATGACAGGTATAGTAGTTTCTGAACAGTATTAAGAAAGGCAATCCTCACATTGCCCAATGAGTAGTAACTCTGCCGAATCTATCTTTCGATTCTGAATTGATGGAATAGAAACATCAACGTCTAAGCATTCTACCTTACCACATATCTTGCATTGAAAATGCGGGTGTGTATCGGAACCCTTTTCAGAGGAATACTTCTTGTATTTAGCATACCATGTGCGTCCATCTTTTCCTTTAAAAGAATGAAGGATTCCATCTTCTTCAAGCCTTTCCAAAATCCGGTAAACTGTAGTCTTATTCATTTCCTTTGTAAGCCTGTTTACCAATTCTACAACGGAAAGAGCACTGTTACTTTGCTCAATAACATTCAGCAATGATCTTGTCGTATTTGTATTCCTTCTAACGGCCATAGAAGAAAACTATCGCAACTATGTTGCAATAACAAGTTCGGATTTCCTTATCTTTGCCGTTCTTTCGATCAAGTAAATTGTTTAATGAATTTAATTATTTCCAAATCTGATACATGGGGAGCTCTTGCAGGCACCTTATGTATGCTCCACTGTTTTGCCACTCCTTTCCTCTTTGTTGCACTGGCAGGAACAGCAAGTTCGGGCGAAGAAGCTCCATTATGGTGGCTTTCAATTAACTACGTATTCTTAGTGATTTCTTTTTTTGCTGTACTTCGATCTGTTCAAACAACTTCTCGTGCATTCATGAAGCCCCTGTTTTGGACAAGCTGGATCACACTTACTTTTGTTATTGTAAACGAACAATTCGAATGGCTGGAGCTTTCAGAGATCGTCACTTATGCCGCTGCTACTGTCTTAGTAGTTTTGCACCTTTATAATCGAAGGTATTGCCAATGCAAAACTGATAATTGCTGTGTAGATGACAAATAAAGAGAAATTTGAGGTTATGGGAGATAACCATATCTCTGCGAATGTAGAAACCCCTCTACTCCCAAATGCCTTTGAAAAGTCTGACGACGAAAAAATCAAAAATATTGAGAAGTATTTTGGATTAATTATGGAGGAGCTAGGTCTGGATTTGACCGATGATAGTTTAGCTGGCACTCCTTATCGGGTTGCAAAGATGTATGTAAAGGAAATGTTTTATGGTTTAAATCCAGAGAACAGACCTAAGATTTCTACCTTTGCAAATCACTATGAGTACAGGAAAATTATTGTTGAGCAAAACATTAATATAGACTCTGCTTGCGAACACCACTTCTTACCAATAACAGGATATGCTCATATTGGATACATACCAGGTGATCGTGTAATAGGCCTTTCTAAAATAAACCGTTTAGTGGATTACTACTCACATCGCCCACAGGTACAGGAGCGGTTATCTTTACAGATTCTTAAGGACTTGCAAAACGAACTGGGAACTGAAGATGTAATCGTTATGATTAATTCAAAACATCTCTGCGTTTCCACGAGAGGAATTAAAGACAAGGATAGTTTTACTACCACATTAGAATACGGTGGCTGTTTTGAGGGAAGGGAACACAGAGAGGAATTTTTAAAGCTGATTGGAAATAAGGAACTCTAAGGCTTTGATTGTCTCATCTTCCGTTATGGTATTGGCAAAGATTGGAAGCTCTACCTAAATTCACTGGGCTTACATAATTCCTGCATTCTTCTTGCTATCATATCAAATATTTTCAATGGTATATAGATTTTTAAAAAGTGCATCTACTCACTCTATTGTCTGGTTTATAGCCTTCATTATCTGGGGGTTAATGAGACAGTTTGGACAGGACTTGTTGGATGGACCAAATCTAAGAATTGAAGAATTGGCTTTGATATATGGAGTTTTAGCAATGAGTGCAGGAATAGTATTTGGAATGGTAGAAGTATTGATACCAACTAACCCCACAAAACGCACTTCCTTTGGTAAAGCTGTGTTTCTCCGAACATTGATCTATTCAATGTTCTTTTTTCTTCTAACCATTCTGGGTATCTCGATGTTTTCTTTTTTTGACGAAAGTGGATTGGAGTTAGGCGCCAATTATAGCTTCATGTACTCAAAAGAAATGTTATTACTACTTATCTACTGTTTCACGGTGGTCTTCGTAATACATTTCGTAAAGGAGCTCGATAAAAAATTTGGGCCTGGTAATTTGATGAAAATGATCTTGGGTTCTTTTCACAAACCCAAAGAAGAAGAACGAGTTTTCATGTTTTTGGACTTAACGTCTTCTACCTCAATTGCTGAAAAATTGGGGCATTTTAAATACAGCCAGTTAATTCAAGACTGTTTTTCAGATTTAAATGCAGTATTTAAATACAAAGCTGAAGTTTATCAGTATGTAGGAGATGAGGTTGTATTGACCTGGACAAAAGAAAATGGAATAAAGAAATCCAACTGTTTGTCTGCCTTTTATAGTTATAAAAAACGTATTACCGAAAGGAGCAACTACTATATGGATCACTATGATCTGATTCCTCAATTTAAAGCAGGAATCAATGTTGGAAAAATTATGGTTGCGGAGGTAGGAGAAAAAAAGCGTGAAATAGCCTATCACGGCGACACTATTAATATTGCCGCCAGAATTCAAAGCGAGTGCGGAATTCGCCGAGAAGAAATATTAGTTTCAAAAGAGCTATTCGATCTTATTAGTTATAATGACAAATACACTTTTGTATCAAAAGGAGAAGTACAACTGAAGGGTAAAGCCAAGAAAACAGAGATTTTTGCGGTGAAAGAAATAAAGCTATAGCTCTAATGAGACTTTAATCTTCCAGTTCTTTTACCCCTCAGCCATCCCTTGCATACGTTCCAGATTGTCCTGAACTCTTAAGGCTTTGATTACTTCTCCAATCTCCCCTTTCATGATAGCATCTAAATTATAGAGAGTGAGATTTATACGATGATCAGTACATCTACCTTGTGGAAAGTTATAGGTCCGAATTTTGGCGGAGCGGTCACCGGTCGAGACCTGGCTTTTACGTTCAGCCGCTCTTTCTTTTTGCTTCTGCTCCAGCTCGATATCATACATTTTAGCCCGAAGCATAGTGAGTGCGCGTTCTTTGTTTTGATGCTGAGAACGTTCTTCCTGGCACTCAACAACGATCCCGGTTGGCTCATGGGTAATTCGAATTGCTGAATCGGTTTTATTTACGTGCTGACCTCCTGCTCCACTTGCTCGAAATGTATCAATCCGCAGATCGCTAGGATTAATGTCAATATCCACATCCTCTACTTCCGGAAGTACCGCTACGGTTGCCGCAGAAGTATGCACCCTTCCCTGACTCTCAGTAGCGGGAACGCGTTGCACACGATGCACCCCAGATTCATACTTCATGTTCCCAAAAACCTGATTTCCTTCTAATGAGAATACAATTTCTTTATAGCCCCCTTTTTCCGATTCATTGATATTCATCAGGTTTAAACTCCAGCCTTCTGAATCAGAATAGCGCCGGTACATATCGAACAGATCTCCGGCAAAAATAGCAGCTTCATCTCCCCCAGTTCCTGCACGGATTTCCACGATGGCATTCTTGGAGTCTTCGGGGTCTTTTGGTACAAGTTTAACTTTAATGTCCTCTTCTAACTGTTCAAGCTCTACAACAATCTCTTTATTCTCATCCCGTGCCATTTCAGTGATCTCAGGATCTTCGTTCAATTCAATGAGTTCTTTATTACCCTCAAGCCTGTTTTTTAAATCGGACCAGGTATCATAGTCTTGCACTAACTCTTCCAGCTCACTCCTCTCTTTGGTAAGCTTGGTATAGGTATCAGGGTCATCAAATACAGAGGAATCACTCATCGCTGTATTCACTTCCTGGAATCTGGATTTAATCTGCTTTAGCTTTTCTTCAATATTCATGCTCATGTGCTGCTTTTTTGTGCCGAGCTAAGGTAAGCAAAATGCAGAAAAAGGAATTCGGATTATCTACTACTAAAATTTAACAGCGAAACCTACATAAGGAACCCCTATACCGAGGTCGTCACTTATATCGCTGTTATTTAGAAAACCTAAATCTGTACTCAACTTTGAGCCAAAAAATCTGAATCCATATAAATGAAAGCTATTATTTCCTTCTACATCCGGGAAGAAATAGTTTTCTGTGAGTAGGGATACTCTTCGACTTATTCTTTTTGTCCCGCCGAGGGTATATATAGGACGATCTGCTATCTCTCCATCAATAAATCCCCAGCTAAGCCCGACGGAAATATTGTCGTTCGTATTGCCATAAGTTCCTACTGTATAAATGGTACCTAACCAAAAATCATCTGCATTTATCATCAAAACACCACCACTGAGCCGAAAATCTTTAGCTACTTTGCCTCCAATTTTTGGTGTGAGATAAAAAATCGGAGAAATACCAGAGCCGAACGTACTTAAGAATTCAAAGCCACCTCCTACCGAAAAGAAATCCATTAATCCCACATTCACCGAATTAAAAAGTAAGTAGGTGTTTTGGTAATAACCTTCCTTTCTATCCAAGGTAAATGCAGTAGGAGACAAAAAGTACCGGGTTGAGCTTGGGTTTGGAAACCAGTACTCCCCATCAGAGCGAATATTTAGGGAATCGATCTCCTCTATCTTTTTAATATTCTCAAAGGGAATGTCTATGCTCGGAATTGAATTGGTCGAAAATATAAGAGAAGTCTCTGTTACCTTTATCACTTTTCCTGTTAACTGGGTACCGTCGTTTAGAGTTAGTACATAATAACTTGTTGTATCAAACTCCATTTCTGAAAAAGCGTTCTGGGCATGTGCCTGTTCAACGCAGCATAGTGCAAAAAACAGACCCATTAACGCAGCAATATATTGTCCCCTTTTAATACGAGCTATTGATCTCATCTAAAAATTTTACTTAATGATTAACCCAAAAAACTTTCCTATACACGTTTACCGAAACGGTTTAGTATAAAAATGATGTCTGTGTAAAAATAAAAACTTATTTGGCTTCAAAAACTTTTTAAAACCCCTTTAAGCTAACTTGAGGTTTAAGAGTTAGGATTCCCATTATTCTAACAATCCTATTTCTTATTTTCTGCTTCAATTTTGAACAAAAGATTTTATGGCTAACACTTCCCTCCCTTCATCTACAAAACTTGGTTTCCTTGGAGCAGGCCAACTGGCAAGAATGAGTGCTCTTCAGGCTTTTCGATTTGGAATCCAGGTCGCCGTTTTTTCTGACCGATCAGAAAATGAGCCTGTTCAGTTCATGACCCCATTCTCAGCTTCCGGGTCTTTCGAAAATGTGGATGAAATGGTTGAATTCGCCAAGAAGTGCGATGTAGTTACCCTGGAAAATGAGTTTATCAGTTCTGACCTCCTTAAGGAAGTCCAGGAGAGAAGCGGAACCCCAATCTTTCCTTCACCTGATAGTTTTGCACTTATTGAAAACAAACTCATTGAGAAGCAGACCTTTGAAGCAGCGGGGATTCCGGTTACCCCCTATCGCCTTGTTCAATCAGCAGAAGATTTAGAAGCCTTTGGCGATGAATATGGTTGGCCTTATTTATTAAAGTCTTCGAAAGGCGGCTATGATGGGTACGGCAATGAAACTGTCAGAGATTTAGAAGGAGCCAAAGCTGGCTTTGAAAAACTTGGGGGAATTAAGGGACATGATATTGTAGCAGAAGCTTTTGTTCCTTTTACTAAAGAACTGGCCGTCCAGGTAGCCCGAAATGAAACCGGTACAGTTGTCTATCCTTGTTGTGAAACCGTCCAGGAAAATCATATTTGTGTAGCCGTTCTCTCACCTGCTCCCATCGATACAAAATATCAGGAAAGGGCACAGGAATTAGCTGTAAAGGCTATTGAAGCTATTGATGGAAAAGGCATCTTTGCGTTCGAATTCTTTTTGACCGAACAAGGTGATGTACTATTGAACGAATCTGCTCCACGCCCTCATAATTCCGGGCATTATACCATCGAAGGATGTGTAGCCTCTCAATTTGAAAACCATGTACGATCTGTATTGGGACTTCCCTTAGGCTCAACAAAGATGAATAAACCTGCAGCAGCTATGATTAATCTGCTGGGAACTCATAACCGACTTGCTGAAGCGGATCATATTTCTGATGGACTAGCCCATGAAGATGGACATTATCATGTATATGGTAAGGTTCAAAGCAAAGTAGGTCGAAAAATGGCTCATTATACCTTATTGGGAGATGACCTTGAGGCTACCTATCAAAAAGCGAAGGAGCTTACCAGTAATTTCGAAATCTGATCGGACACTGGTTCAATACTTGTATAAAAGCGGTAAGCTTTAGGTAATCATTACCCTACTTTTTCTAAAAATGTTGTAGTATCCTTTTGGTTGTCACACCGTAAGGGGTCGACATTCAATCTATTAGAATTATGAGACGGGGTATTTTTCTTTTTTTACTGATGGGGATTACTGTGAGCATAAACGCTCAAATCACATCCGAAAACGGAAACCTGATGGGAGAGTTCATCAACTATGAGCAAAACCTCATTCCTGATGAAGATTCAGAAGGTTTCGTAGTTCCTGATAGTACCCAGCTTGAGCAATGGAAGCGGATGATGGATTTATTTGTTGCCGAATCCTATTCCCAGGCCGAAGATAGTTTATCTGCCAACTTTAGTGATTATGAAATGGTATTACTCACCGATACCTCGTTCATAGATCGACAATACTATCTGATTAGAGAGAAAACTCCGGTTACTCTTGGTTGGGGACTATATGCTTCTGATCCTAATTACCAAAGAGATGTTATTGTTGGTGTGCCACATCCCATCTATGATTCCTTTACTCCTCAGCAAGGAGTAAATATGTTCCAATATCTAGGTGGGCGTCTACTGGCTATGGCTGGTACTCACCGCTGTTCGAACGATGAAGCAAGTTTTAGCGATGGAACTACCACGGTGTGTAATGATACAGATACTTCTGAGAAGTTTAAGGTCTCTGATATGGCTCATTATGATAGTACCGCTTTTCAAATTGCTCATGAGTCTCTAAAAGAACTTTCTTCAAATGTCTACGCCATCAATTTACATGGTCATGCAAGTTCCAGCTGTGAAGATGTATTTTTATCAAATGGTCGTGAGGATGATCCTCAACCAGGCCTCCAGGCAGTTAGAGATAGTCTAATCGCTGACAACGTGGATGCCGCTATGACAGGAGACGGCTCATCATGCACACTCATCGGCTCTACTAATGTTCAAGGCCGTTTTATCAATGGATCTACTACACCTGCTACAGAAGCACCTGATAATAATACCGGGTTCTTTTTTCATGTTGAACAATCCAGGGATATTCGAAGATCGCTCGCAGGGCATATTCCCGTGATCGATGCATTTGGAGAATTAATCAGCCGATCTTTCAATACCGTCACTTTTCCCGATTATCCTTCACTTACCATTAATGAAATTCACTTCAACCCCGATGCCATCAACGGGGATGCAAATAATAATGGAAGTGTAGGTAGTGTTTCAGATGAGTTCCTCGAAATAATAAATACAGCGGATACTACGATAGCGCTGGATAAATGGATAGTAGCTGACAATACCAGTGATCGTCACGTCATTGAATCGGGTACCAATATTCTACCGGGTCAGGCTTTACTGTTATTTGGCAGAGACACCTTTGATGGAGATTTCGGGGGGGCGACTGTTCAAGCTGCTTCAACCGAAACATTGAGCCTCAATAATACCGGAGATAAGATTTCTATTAAAACACCTGCTAATGATGTAATTACTTTTGTGGAATATCCTGGAACTGAGAGCGGGGTTTCCATCACATTGAATCCGGACATTACCAGTGATACCCTGGTTTCACATTCTACTGCCGACACAGATGATAATTCGTTGTTCTCTCCAGGTACTAAAATTAATGGTGACACTTTTCTACCCTTTGTTGAAATAGATGGAAACTCTGGTTGGAGAATGATGGCTAGCCCAACTTCTAATTTACCGATACAGGATTTAGTTGCTTTTAGCCCAATTCAGGGATTCGGTGATGATCATGACAAAAACTTTTATACCAATTATAATGGCAGCAGTTGGGAGGCTCCTTCATCCCTTTCCGATAGCATAAAGAATGGAGAAGGATTCATCTTCTATTTCTTTGATAATACCAATGCTGAAAGTTCTGAACTTCCTCTAAAACTTAGAGCGACAGGTAGTGTTCCCTCGTCTGATGTTACCATTGATTTACATACTTCCGGAGATAACTGGAACCTGATAGGTAACCCGTTTGATTCTGCAATTGATTTCTCTTCGATTACTATAAATGGGGGATCTTTAGCAAGTAGTGTAGGTCAGATTTATGATCCTTCAATAAGCAATTATGTTACTACTACCTCCCGTGATGATACCGTTGCCGCTTGGCAAGGCTTATTTATAGAAAACTCGTCCGCTTCCAGCATCACTATTCCAACTTCTGCTCAAACTGATGGTGGTACTTTCCTTAAAACCCGTTCCAAAGATTTATCCTATGTGGTACTAACACTTAGAAGTACCGAACTTGATTTAGCGGACGAATTAGTAATCGTTTTATCTCCTACTGCAAAAACCGACTGGGATCTTTTAGATGCCGAAGAGCTTACTTCCTTATCCATTAACTATGTTTCATTTTTTGGCATTGGAGAAAAAGAGGAAGAAGAAATCCGACAGAGCCAGTTTTCGATTCCTGTTAGCTTTGAGGAACAGATAAATATTCCACTAAAGATTGGTCAGGTAGGAACTAACTCCGATCTTATACTTTCGGTCTCAAAACTGGCAAATGTTCCTGATGAACTTGAGCTTACACTCCATAATCAATCCACCAATGAATATATAGACTTGCTTGAAGGCTCTTTTGAGCCAATAATTCTGAAAGAAGGGAATGCTACTGATTCCTATCAATTACTCCTTTCTAACTCGGCAAATACAAGTACTGAAGCAGATCCTGAGGTACCAGCTCGATTTGAAGTATACCAGAACTATCCAAATCCTTTCAATCCCAGCACTAACATATCATATTCACTCCCAGAACCATCTCCGGTACTTATTGAAGTGTTCAATACTTCAGGAGCTCTTATCCGGTCAACAGCATTTGATCAACAAGTACGAGGTAAGCAAAGCTTTTCATTTGATGGAAGTAGCTTAAGCTCTGGAATGTATATCTACAGGATTACTTCAAATTTCGGATCGAAATCCGGTAAGATGATATTGCTCAAATAGATTTTGTACCTTTATCCGAACGATAAACTAAATCATTTCAGGTAATGAGTAACCCAATAGTTGGCGTGGTAATGGGCAGCGACAGCGACTGGCCTACAATGAAACAAGCGGCTGAGATTTTGGACCAATTTGGAGTGTCTTTTGAAAAGAGAGTAGTCTCAGCACACCGCACTCCCGATGATATGGCTAACTATGGAAAAGAAGCCCGAGAAAGAGGGATTAAAGTAATTATAGCAGGTGCAGGCGGAGCAGCACATCTGCCCGGAATGTTAGCCAGCCATACAACACTTCCTGTAATTGGAGTACCTATCCAAACTTCAGCGTTAGGTGGAGTTGATAGCTTGTACTCGATTGTTCAAATGCCCAATGGAATTCCAGTTGCAACGGTAGCGATTGGTAAAGCTCAAAACGCAGGCTTATTAGCACTTCGTATTCTTTCAACAGAAGACAAGGGTATTGCCATGCAGCTTAAACAATACCATGAAGGTATGGCAAACGAGTCTCGTAAGAAGACAGAGAATTTAGTTTGATTCGAAGATTTATTAATACCCTATTTATTTTGGGGGTTATTCAGCTTGGAGCCGCTAATAGTTATGCGCAGGAAGCCGATTCTACCGCTAATCCTCTTCAAAACTTCGAATTTTTAATTGGTGGAACCTGGTCGACAGATAATACCCAACAGACTTTTGAGTGGGGAGTTGGTCAGAAGTCCGTGGTCTCCAAACTCTATTTTTCCAGAGGTGACAGCCTTCAACTAGTAGGAGAAATTACCTGGTTTTGGCATCCTGGTTTAAAACAAATCAAGGGCTTTGGAACTTCTATTGAAATGCAGATGGATTTCTTTGATTATACAACAGTGTTCGAAGGGCCTTATAAAATGGTAAACACTTTTATGGGTTACGGGGGACACATAGATGGACTACCCCAATTAGAAACACTGGAATTTGTGGACGAAAACAAATATCTCTGGACCTATTTCAACAAAAAAGGCCTTGAGTTTCATCCAGCCTACAGTATTACTTACCGTAGAAAGGATATATCTAATAAATAATTGGGTATAGTGTATAATTCCTGTAATTTACCCGCCACTTTGGATGGACTACGACTTGCAGACTAGAGAATCAATTTCGAACTATAGCTCTGAATTCTATTCTTTCCTATAACTATTAATTCAGACTTACTACAATGAATATTTATGTTGGGAATCTTAGCTATGGCGTTAAAGATGACCATTTACGCGAAGTTTTTGAAGCTTTTGGAACTGTTAGTTCTGCAAAAGTAATCACAGACAAATACTCAGGCCGTTCAAAAGGTTTTGGTTTTGTTGAGATGGATAACGATGCAGAAGGGCACGCTGCTATCGAGCAATTAGATGGCGCTGAGATTGATGGCCGACCAGTTAAAGTTAACGAAGCACGGCCAAGAGAAGACAACCGCCCGAGAAGATAATTAAGATTATCTGATACTAAATGGTATCAAAGCCTCATGCTTTTGCATGGGGCTTTTTTTATGCTTTCAGGACGATAAGATTTATCTATTGTCTCACATAGTTTTATCACCTACTTTAATATTGTTCAACATTAAACTATTATTAAATTTACGAGGTGATTATTATGAAACATGTCCCAACTATCGCAAGATATCTTTTCGGCCTGATATTCTTTGTTTTTGGCCTGAACAAATTCCTTCAGTTTTTACCACAACCGGAATTATCAGAAGCTCCAATGGCTTTTTTTGGGGCATTAATGGCAACAGGATACATGTTCCCATTTATAGCAGTAGTTGAAATCTTAGCCGGAGCGTTATTATTAGCAAATCGTTTTGTTCCAGTAGCTTTAGTAGTTGTTGCACCAGTAACCCTTCACATTCTTTTGTTCCACATTTTTCTTGATAGCTCAGGTCTTGTGATGGGTATCGCTGTATTTGCTTTAAATCTTTACCTGCTTTTCGCATACAAGAAATATTATTATCCATTCCTGGTTGCATCTGCAACTCCTGATAAAGATTCTGAATAAGAGTAACTTTTCAAAAATGTATACGAAAAAGGCCGTTTATTAGCTTAAGCGGCTTTTTTTATATCAATTAAATTTCAAAGGAGTTAACTATGGTAATGACAACAACCAATCATCTTGATGGGCGAGAAATTCAAAAATATCTTGGTGTTGTTACAGGAGAAGCAATCCTGGGGGCAAACATATTTAAAGACATTTTTGCTGGTATTCGGGATATCGTTGGGGGCCGCTCAGCTTCATACGAGCGTGAACTACAGGAAGCACGGAGGATAGCTTTCGCCGAGCTGGAAGAAAAAGCTGCTCGTGTTGGAGCAAATGCTATTATTGGTATCGACATTGATTACGAAACTATAGGTGCTAATGGAAGCATGCTTATGGTTTCAGTTAGCGGTACCGCCGTTTCAATGTCTTAAGCAAAAAAATACCCCGCCACGTTTTACACGTGGCGGGGTTACTCCTACCCTCTTCTGTCTCTGTGTCCTCTCTCGAACTCTATCTCTTCTCTCATAATATCCCTGAATTCGTACATCAATCTTCTGTGCTTTTTCTTATTTACAAGGGCTCTCCTTCTCCCTGTTAAGTAGGTCTCCTCAAATCGGTTTTTGATCCAGATTTGATCCTCAAGTCGATCCATCAATAGCCTTACTTCATAATTCTGATAACGTCCTCGATTTTTTGACTGGATACCACCTCTTCGGGTTCTGTACTCTGAATAGTTTCTTTTTGAATAGTTGTTCCAACTTCTATCCAACCTGTCCAGTTCTCTCCTGGTTTGACGAATCTCTCTTTGCATGTCATTAAGGATACGATCCTTAACCTTCTTCGCCTGCCAGTTGTCTTCAACCATTAAAGCGTATGAAAATCGATCCAGTTTGTTTTCGAAATTTCTCAACTCACGAATATCCTCATTTACTTCGTAGCTATAATCTATTTGGTTTACTCTTCGAACAGTATTTTGCTGAGCATTAATCTCTATGGTTCCTATGCCTATAAAAATGATTGTTACTAATAGCTGTTTCATAGTTCCTCCTGATTTTGTGAACTCGTTGATAAGTTAACGGCTAAATACCCACCAACTTTCTCACATCTTTGTGTTAGCATCTTCGTGTGAGCATATTTCATGTTCATCTGAATTTTTTGAACATTGGTTGTAACGTTTCAACCCAGGTCTGCATCAAAGAAGAAAAGAACCTTTACTTGCTTCCGGAAAAAGAAGAAATAGCACTGATTAACAGAGCACTCTCTGGCGATCAAAAAGCTTATGAAAAGCTTTATGAGAGCTATGTAGAAATCCTGTTCCGATTTTTGGCTCAGTTTTCTGATCAACGGGAACAAGTAAAAGACTGGACTCAAGTTGCGTTTGTGAAAGCATTCGACAATCTAGATTCATTCAAGTTCAATTCGAGATTCAAGACCTGGTTATTCTCAATTGGCTTAAATGTGATGAGATCAGAAATGAGATCGAAAATAACGTTCACAGACCTGGAAGAGGCTAATCTCGATAAACAGGAACCAGAACATTCTACTTCTCATGACTGGTCACTACTTCGAAAAGCTATTAGAAAACTATCTCCTGAAAAACGAATGATTCTGCTTCTCCATGAAGTGGAAGGATATTCACACAATGAAATCGGTTCGATGCTAAACATCAAGGAAGGTACCTCCAGGGTGATCTTACATCGCACAAAAGAAGAACTAAGAAAACAACAACTGGTATGAGCGAATCTTTCTATAATTCATCAGATTTACCAACAGAAGAAGAAAAACAGGCTGTATGGGGAGGTGTCCAATCCTCCCTTAAAAAACCTAAGCCGGCAAAGATTATCCATATCCACTGGAAAAGCTTCTGGGTTGGAAATGCAGCTGCCGTACTTCTGATTTTTGCAGCTGTTGGAATAGTATTCACAGGTAATTCACTTCAAAACCTGTCGAATGCAGAAAACAGTGATGAGCAGATTTATGAAACGCTCAACTCGGCCACAAACCAGCTTAGTGATTTGCCACCACTTCTTATTGATCAGGCTACAGAAGGTCGTAGATCATCTCTTGAGTCCACTACCCATGCTATTGAAGAGATTGACCTCTTAATAGAAGAACTAAAGACAGACATCCTTATCAATGGAGAAAGTCCTGTCAAACGAAATACCCTTAAGCGGCTCTACGCAACCAAACTAGATTTTTATAAAGATTTATTACTTAACGAGGAATTAGAATCATGAAACGAATCATCATCCCATTTATAGCTGTCCTTTTTATTTCTCTAAACCTTTCTGCACAGAATTCTAATGATAAAGGCCTGGAAAGGCTCGCCCTCCTGGCAAATATGGATTTATTCTTCCAGGATGGTACTAAAGAAGGAGAAGTAGATCTTGAAGGTATTAGTCAACTAGAAGTATTGGTTGATGCCGGAATGGAGATTACAGTTAAAGGAGATAATAGCACGAAACTAAGCTATAAATACTACTTCAAAGGGAATAAGCTGGCCTATGAACGCTATTTTGAAAATTTTGACCCTGAAGTAAAGCGGAATGGTGGCGAGGCGCGATTTGAGGTTGACTTCCCCAACATTAATATCAAAAATGAGACTTTCAGGGTTGATGAACACCGCCTGGAAATCACTCTCCCTTCGGAACTTCTCTTAAGACTTAGATCCAGGTATTCTCAAATCGAAGTCGAAAATATCCGACTTGGTCTTGAGGTTGAAAACCGAAGTGGTACTGTTAAAGCAAGAGATATCTTTCAGACCGTTCGAATCTATAACGATTATGGTTCTATCGTAGCAATGAATATTCAGGGTGAGCTTTTTATTGCAAATCGTTCGGCTAGCATTGATGTACAGGAAATTATAGGGGCCGTTCAAGTAAATGCCAATTATTCAAAAATGAATATTTCAAAGGTTGATGGAGACCTGGACATCACAAATCGAAGTGGTGCTGTGAATGCCTTCGACATAAATGGATCGCTTACCGGAGATGGCCCTTATGTTGAATATGAACTAACCAATATCGACGGGGACGTTCGCATTGATAATAAAAGCGGAAAAATCACTCTCAATTCTGCAAGATCCCTTCGGGTAGTTGGAGATTATACCCACGTAAATGCCTCAAACATAACCAGTTCAGAAGGTGCTTCAATAGAAGGAAGATCTGCTAATGTAGATCTGAAGAATATAGAAGGGAATGTGATGGTAACTGGCCAATACCTCAATATTGACTTAGAAAAAGTTAAAGGCGCCGCCTCAATCAGCAATCGATCTGGTAAACTCTACATTAATGATCTTGAAAAGGATTTAACCTTCAGAGGAGAATATGTGCCTATTTCGGCCAGGAACTTAAGAGGAGCTAATCTAAATATTGATAACAAATCAGGGAATATGGATATCGAAACTCTTGCTGTAATGGAGAATGTCTTTATTAAGTCGAACTACGGCAATGTAGAATTATTTATGAAATCCAAGTTTAATGGTCAGGTCAAAATTGAAACCAAATATGGAAAATTAGATTCCGACTTCACCATTACAGGCGAACAGATTTCAGAGTACAGTAACCGAAGAATTGTTACCGGAACCGTCGGCAACGGGAATGGAACCATGGAAATCATCACTCAAAATGCCAATGTGATAATTAAATAATCACTGGAAAACTTTAAGTATTGTCCTTTCCCAGATAATTAACCCTCCCCTATCCCCTCCCAAGAGGGGAACTCTTTGATCTAAATAAAAAATTAAAGTAAAAAGCCTCCCCTCCATTGGAGGGGATTGAGGGGTGGGTTAAATCAAATAGCATGAGAAGTATCACTCATGCCGAATGGCATCGATTGGATCCAACTGTGACGCCCTCCAGGCTGGGTAAGTGCCAAACACTACTCCCACAACCATAGCTACTGCCAGAATTATCAAAACGGTATTAAACCCAAGAGCAGCGCGAAATCCCATATCAGCGATGGAATTCACTATGGGTACAAAAATAAAGATCCCAAGAATACCAACTACCCAGCCTGCTATACAACCAACGAAGGATACAGTAACCGACTCTGCCATAAACTGAAGTACGATATCTTTCTTTTTGGCTCCGGTTGCCTTTCGGATTCCTATCTCTTTCGTTCTTTCGGTAACGGAAATGAGGAGCACATTCATAACTCCAATTCCACCTACCAATACAGAAATGCCGGTAATTGCACCCATAATCAGTTTGAATAAGAGAATGCCCTGAGAAAATTGCTCTACCCTAGCTCGGTTCGACATCAATGAAAAAGCTCCATGCCCTTCTTCAAATTCACTATCCAGCCATACTTTTAATTCTTCTTCAACTATAGGAATCTCTTCAGCTCTGGTTACTTTTAAGCTAAGTACCGGGTAATCATCAACTATATCCAGAAAAGTAGAAATTGGAACATAAGCTCTTGGAGTTCCTTCTCCCTGTTCCTTTAAAAGTCCAATAACTACGAATTGTTCTCCTTTTATACCAACCTGCTTCCCTATAATCTCTTCAGGACTTTCAAACCATTTTTCAGCAATGTACCCTCCTAGTACCAGAACTTTTTCCCCATTCAAAATATCCGTTTCGGTAATATACCGACCTGAAGCCAGGGAGTCGTTTATAAAAGAGAGTCCATTCTCCATATTTCCCTGGAAGTATATGCCATGGGTTGAGTCTCCATAGCTAATTTCTGTAGCTTCATTTGCCACAAACTCAACAATAGCACGTTTACTATATTCGCTTTGAATCCTTCGGGCTTGTTCTACCTTCAATCTTGGAGCATCCTCAATGCGAACTCTTACATTATCAACTGTTTTTGTTTGATTGGTCCGGGCTTGAAGAATGTTCAGGGAAGTAGTCTGAGCTAACTGCTCCCTTCCCGTTTGTTCAAGTCCATCACCTAAGGCTAATATTCCAACCAATGCAGCTACTCCAATGATAATGCCCAGGGTGGATAAGAAAGTGTGAAGTGGGTTAGCCCGAATATTTTGCAGGGCTATGAAAACAGATTTTATAAAATAACTCATACCGTAGATTTAGATGAAGTACAATAAGCTATTACACAATTGTTACCTACTTGCCCGGAGCGTTATTTGTTAATGGTTATTTGTGAACCATTAACAAATAACCAATAGCTCCTATATAAAGCGGAGTGAGCTACGCAACCAACCTAGCTAGGTTGCACTACTACTTAATCTTAATGAGATGAATCTCTTCTTCTTTGGTAACTACGAATTGTGCATCATCCCACGAAGCAGGTCCAAATCTGCCGCGCGCATTGTTAGAGAAGCC
The DNA here is from genome assembly GCA_003712055.1 of Balneola sp. Taxonomy (NCBI): domain Bacteria; kingdom Pseudomonadati; phylum Balneolota; class Balneolia; order Balneolales; family Balneolaceae; genus Balneola; species Balneola sp. Next base: position 113,004 of record RHLJ01000006.1, on the reverse strand, counting down.
ATAACTCTCTTTTGGGATTCCAAGAAAGTTAGTATCCAGTTTCCCATTCTCATTCTTATCGTGATACACTGCTATAGCATATTCTCCGAAAGGTAGCCCGTCAACTTCCCACTCTACTAGCGTACTGTCTACTGTAATTACAACAGCATGAATCGGATCTTTTGTGTAGGAATCTTTTGAATTGAACATTGCAATTCGAATCTCTCCTTCCGCTTTTTTTAACCCTTCAATTTGAAGCTTAAAAACAGATGAGTTTGAATATTCAGGGAGTTCCTGTGCAATAGCGCTCATACTTAATGAGACAACCAAAACTAAAAATACTGCTATATGTTTGACCATTGTTCGACTAGTGTTTACAAATACCGCTTTCTACTTACTCTTGTGAGTTATGTTTCTGAGCGACAGGCTCTTAACCAAGAAAATATCGGAATAATTCTCTCTACCCTAGTTTTACTCCATTTTTTATTGATTTATCCGGAGTGGCTAGTATTACTTTCCCTTCTTCATCATAAAAACCGGTAACCAGACATTCTGATAAGAAATGCCCGATTTGTTTCTTTGGAAAATTGATTACCGCTATCACCTGTTTTCCAATAAGCTCTTCCCGGGAATAATGATCTGTTATTTGAGCGGAAGATTTACGTGTACCTATTTCTTCTCCAAAATCTACAATGAGTTTATACGCTGGTTTGTTGGCTTCAGGAAAATCATGAGCTTCAATTATAGTACCAATCCTTAGTTCTACTTGTTCAAATTCGCTCCAGGTAATTTCTTTCATTTTTGAGGAACAATAAAAAACCCCACCTTCTTTTGAAAGTGAGGTTTTGTTCTACTTCGATAAGAAGAAAGTTTTATCCGGTAACAGTTTTCACTGTTTTGATAATTCGAGCAGCTACTTTGTATGGATCTGCATTAGAAGCTACGCGTCTATCTTCCAGATATCCGCTCCAGCCATGGGTAGCTGTATAAATAGGAATTCGAATAGAAGCTCCACGATCAGAAACGCCATAAGAGAATTGATCAATAGATTGAGTTTCGTGCTTACCGGTTAAGCGTTGCTCGTTGTGTGCACCGTATACGGCAATGTGCTCCTCAACTACATCACGGAAAGCTTCACAAACAGCTTCTATTTTTTCTTTAGAACCAGCAGTTCGGATATATTCGTTTGAGAAGTTTGCATGCATACCTGAACCATTCCAGTCAGTATCGCCAAGTGGCTTGGGATGATATTCGATGTAAACACCATACTTCTCAGAAAGTCTTTCCATGAGATAACGTGCTACCCAAATTTGATCACCAGCAGATTGCGCACCTTTTGCGAAAATTTGCCATTCCCACTGACCTGCAGCAACTTCACCGTTAGTTCCTTCTACATTTAATCCTGCATCAAGGCAAATATCCAGGTGCTCATCCTTAAATGCGCGACCAAAAGCATTTTGGCCACCAACGCCACAGTAATATGGGCCTTGTGGTTCAGGGTAACCATTAAGTGGGAAACCAAGTGGGCGTTGGGTTTCAGGGTCCATTAAGAAGTATTCCTGCTCGAAACCGAACCAGAAATCATCGTCTTCATCTTCGATAGTTGCCCGTCCGTTTGATTCGTGAGGAGTACCATCGGCATTTAATACTTCCGTCATGACTAAATAGCCATTCTTAATTTCAGGGTCAGGGAAAATTGCTACTGGTTTTAATAAACAATCTGAACTACTACCATCAGCTTGTTCAGTAGAACTTCCATCAAATGACCATTCCGGACAATCCTCCAGTTTTCCGCTAAAGTCCGATACAATTTTGGTTTTACTTCTTAGGCTTTGGGTAGGTTTATACCCGTCAAGCCATATGTATTCAAGTTTTGAGAATGCCATGTTTGAATTTGTTTGTAGGTTAGTGCAAAAAAATGACCGTAAATATAAAGCACTTTTACTAAAACACTCAATTAATTTAAACCAATATTTATCCACATATTAATTAGATAGGCTGAAAAGCGCTTTTGCTTTAATTATTTTTTAATTTCAAACGAGTCGCCCTTTTGTATACGTCTATATTAATTGCAAAAACACTAAAACTAGCTTCACATAAAAACTTCTATCCTTTTTATATTTATCCACATTCTAAATGTCTAAAAAAGAGCCTTTTGTCTTCATCAACTTTTAAAATCTGGGTAGACGCTGCCCGCCCAAAAACACTAACTGCAGCCTTTACTCCCGTGCTTGTTGGAGCAGTTTTATCCTTGCAAGATCAAGTACTTTCAGCAAGTGCTACTTTCGTTGCATTTTTGTGCGCGTTCTTAATTCAAATTGGCACCAACTTCGCAAATGATTATTTCGATTTTGTTAAAGGAGCTGATACTGAAGAGCGAATTGGTTTCGAAAGAGCTACTGCCTCCGGACTTATCTCGCCAAAAACTATGCTTAGAGCAACCATCTTAACTATGAGTTTAGCTTTTCTTTTTGGGCTTTATCTGGTTTGGGTTGGGGGATGGACAGTATTAATCATTGGAATCCTATCTCTTGTGTTTGGGATTCTCTATACAGGTGGCCCCTACCCTCTTGGATATAATGGGTTAGGCGATATTTTTGTTTTCATCTTTTTTGGAATTGTAGCGGTAATGGGCACGTATTATGTGAATGCACTTGCATGGTCCGAGGCTTCGTTTTGGGCTTCGTTAGCAGTTGGGGCACTATGTACGAATATTCTTGTAATCAACAATTTGAGAGATGTAGAACAAGACGCAAAAGCAGGAAAACGTACCCTTGGGGTTCTTTTTGGAGAAACTGCCTTAAAGTGGGAGTACCTGTTTATGCTCTTACTTGCTTTTGCCATTCCCCCGCACTTTTATTTTCAGTTGGATTATAGTGCATGGATTTTCCTTCCCTTCTTGTTGCTGCCACTAGCAGCTATGCATACTAAAAAGGTTTGGATAGAGACACATAAACCTCACCTGAATAAGGTACTGGCTCAAACTGCGCAGTTTATGGCGCTTTTCGGAATTTTATTCTCAATAGGCATTGTTCTCACTTAAATGCTGAGCTATTATTCTTATATCACTCCTTTAAAAAAGCCTTTTAAAACCTCAATGGGAAATTTCGCGTCTCGGGAAGGAATTATCATCACTTATGAAAAGGATGGATTACGAGCCTATGGAGAAGTAGCCCCGCTACCTGGCTTTTCCATTGACAATCTGATTGAAGTGAAATCAGTACTGCTATCTAATAGAAACTTAATTAATGACTTCATTGACAGTGAAAATTATGATGAATTACTAAACGAATTATCGAACTCTCATCCTTATCCCTCCCTATTATTTGGAATAGATACATTAATTCATGATCTAAAAGCAAAACAACAGAAGATCCCTTTTCAGGAATTATTATTTGGGAAAGGAACAAACCAGGTTTTATGCAATACAACCATTGGTATGCAAACTACCGAAGAGGCTCTAAATCAAGCTGAACTGAAGATCAAAGAAGGGTTTAGAACTATTAAAGTAAAAGTGGGAAAGGATTTTCAGAAAGAGAAAGAAGTACTCTATTCATTGAGGGATCATTATCCTGATATTAAATTAAGGATTGATGCCAACCAGGCATGGGAGAAAGGTGAAGCAGTTACGCTTCTTAATCAGCTTTCGTCCTTAAATATTGAGTATTGCGAGCAACCCGTTTCTGCTGAGAACATCTCTGATTTAAAGTGGGTAAGTGACAGAACGGAGATCCCAATTGCTGCTGATGAATCACTGGCTAACAAAGACAACATTATCAAGATTTTCGAGAATAAGAGCTGCGATCTGATTGTTATAAAACCAGCTTTATTTGGTTCTTTCGAAGAAATAAACGTAACAAAACAACTTGCCAATTCTCATAACATGGTAGTTGTCTTCACAACAACCCTTGACGGAGTTATTGGGAGGAAGGTCACATCGGTCTTGGCATCTGGTCTCGGCTCAACCAATTTTGCCCATGGACTAGGAACTGGTTCATTTTTTTATGAATCATATTCAAGTTCTGAGCATATTGAGAATGGAAGATATTTACTCAATGAATGTGAACCCGGATTAGGCCACCCAATTGATCTAGTTCAATTAAAAGAAGTGTGCTAATTGTTTAGGTCTCGATTACATAGTTTTGAATTTAGGAAAACAAACCCGCAACAGGTCTTTTTGACCTCTCAGCATGGAATGTATACTTATAGTGATCTTGACCGATTCACTGCCTTCTTCAAAGATATAGTAGAGAAAAAATCTGATTCCATTAAATGGCCTATCGCCTTTCTCTCCGAATCCTCTGATTTACTCATCTTCTCGATAGCCGCTTGCTGGAAACTTGGCATCCCCTTTATTCCCTTAAATCCAAAACTACCTACTGAAAAGCTCAAAGAACAGATACAGGAACTCAGTCCCACACTCATCTTTTCTGACTCGAAAAATAGAAATCGATTAATGGGCGATGATGTCATTCAAATGGATGAGAATTTCTTCCTCAATGCTTTCACCTTTGATATAAGAAATCTTAAACTACCTGATGAGACTAAGATCAAAGACCAATTAGTGTTTGGCTACTTTTTCACTTCCGGTACTTCAGGTTCTCCAAAGATTGTACCACTTAAAAGAAAGCAGATGCTTGCTGCGGCGAAATCGTCCGCAAAGAATTTTAAACCCGATCCTAACCATTTCTGGTTACTCTGCCTCCCTCTTAATCACATTGGTGGTATTTCAATCATATTACGATCGCTTATTTACGGAACAGCAATCTACCGAATGGATGTATTCCATGAAGAAATGATTAAGGAATTCCTTGGAGAGAATACCCGGTTCCAGGCAGCTTCGTTAGTTCCTACTATGCTCAAGCGGTTACTGGACGATCCTCTCTTTAAAACCCATAGAAGTTTTAAAGCCATTTTACTAGGAGGAGGCCCTGTGAATTCAGGCTTGCTCCAAAAGGCGGTAGAACGAGGAATACCTGTGGTTTCATCTTATGGGATGACAGAAACCTGTGCTCAAATTGCTGCTAACCCTACTTCTGCACCTTCCGGAGTATATATCCCAATTAAAAGTGTAGGAAAGGCTTTTCCACCCAATGAATTACAAATCAGGGATGATCGTGGGAAGGTACTTAAACGAAATCAATCGGGTACAATTTGGCTAAAAGGCCCTCAAGTATTTGACGGTTATTACTATAAAAAAGACAATAAGGACCGTTTCGATAAAGACGGATGGTTTAATACCGGCGACTATGGACACAAGAATACCTTTGACCAGGTATTTATTGAATCAAGGCGTACAGATCTAATAATCACCGGAGGGGAAAATGTGAATCCCGTTGAAGTGGAACAGGCGATTCAAAAGCTTCCATTTATCAAAGAAGCGGCAGTTGTTGGACTACCGGATGAAGAATGGGGTCAAAAAATAACAGCTGTTGTAACTCTGTCGAATGGAAAAAATCCAAGCCTCGAAGAAATGAGAGATTTACTTAAGGGAGAGCTCATCAATTTCAAATTACCGAGAGAGCTGTTCATCATCGACGAACTCCCCAAAACTCAAACTGGAAAAATTAGGAAGTCAGAACTTATCGCTTCTTTTTCTTAGGGATAGCTTACTCTTCTTTAAGCCCTACCCTTTCAGAAATAACATTCATATTCCTCACGGAAAGTGCCCATACAATTAATACAGGGTGAATAATTAAAAGCCTTACCCAGCTAACCCATTCAGGTACACAAAGTCCTGTTTCTACACAACTCCCTATTTCGAGAAAATAAATATGTGCAGGAATAAAACTGATCAGCATTAGCACTAACAGATAGCTGGCTATTTTTCGAGTTTTATTGAGTAACACACCGATTCCTAAAACGACTTCTGCAATTCCACTTATTATGTTTATGGCATCAGGAAAAGGAAGATACTCTGGTATAAGTGACAGGTAGAAATCAGGATTAATGAAATGATTAAGTCCTGCAAAAACGTAGAAAAAAGTTAACAGGAATACGTTTACTCGCTTCAAATCCATTGAATCTTTTTATGCTTATGGGAGGTTTTCAGAATGAGGAAAAAGGGAAGCCACCATATAAAGTCGTTGGTAATAAGTGTATAGAAAAATTCAAAAGGGATATTTCCATTTAAGTAGTTTACAAAAAACCCAACCGGGCCAAATATTTTACCTAAAAAACCAACCGCTACAATTGGCCAATGAGTTAAAGGATCTTTTGAAGCCCACCAATATCCCAAACCATAAACCCCAATAACCATGCCCATTCCTTGCCAAATCATAGGATGTGTTGGCAATTCCATTCCCACTAATTCGAAAAAGTGATTTGGAAACAAAACTACCCACCCCCCCCAAATAAGATTGTAGATTGCAGCGGCTCTAAGGGTAAGTGACATTTTTTTGAAGGTCATTGCTGATACAAAGAGATTACTTTAATTTTAGTGAATCTAATTTTTGTTGAATTAGTTCGGCATCAGTCAAATCTCAAGAGACCCTAGGAGGTTAAAAAGGAGTTCAGGTTTCAATGTCACGTTTTCAAAACCGAATTCTATATTAATACCATTACCTTTTTACGACAGAAGATGAATCATTAGAATCACATATAGTGCTCAATCATCCAGAGATAATCGTTTTATTTTTTAAAAATAAAACGATTATCTCAAGCCCACCCTCTCAAAAATAGTATCCACATTTCTGGTATGATGATTTAAGTCAAAGGCATCATCTATTTCTTCCTGTGATAGCTTACTGGTAATAAAAGCATCTGCTTCAACTAACGGTTTGAAAGCAATTTGATTCTCCCAGGCCTGCATTGCCAATGGTTGAACGGCATCGTAGGCTTGCTCCCGTACCTCTCCCTTTTCGATAAGTTTATTTAAGACCCTTTGAGAGAATACCAAACCATGTGTTTTCCAGATGTTGGCTTCCATATTCTCTTCAAACACCACAAGGTTTTCCATCACATTTGCAAAACGATGAAGCATATAGTCTAAAAGAATAGTCGCATCAGGAAGTATAATTCGTTCTGCCGATGAGTGAGAAATATCACGCTCATGCCAAAGTGGAATATTTTCAAAAGCCGTAACCATATAGCCCCTTAGAACCCTGGCACAACCTGATATATTTTCTGAGCTAATAGGGTTTCGCTTATGAGGCATAGATGAAGAACCTTTTTGCCCTTTTCTAAATGCTTCTTCTGCTTCTCGAACCTCACTTCGTTGCAGGTGCCGAACTTCAACAGCCATTTTTTCCAGGGTAGAGCCAATTAATGCTATGGTAGACAAATAATGCGCGTGACGATCACGTTGCAAGGTTTGTGTAGAAATTGGCGCAGGAGTAAGCCCCAGCTTCTCGCAGGTGTGCTGTTCTACTTCGGGAGGTATATTTGCAAATGTTCCTACTGATCCCGAAAGCTTACCAAACTCGACATCAAAAGCTGCTTTTTTAAACCGCTCCAGATTTCTGGACATTTCAGCATACCAGAGCGCACACTTTAATCCAAAAGTAGTAGGCTCGGCATGGATGCCATGTGTCCTGCCCATCATAACTGTATGCTTATGCTTTAAAGCCTTTTCTTTCAGCACAGCTATTATTCTCTCCAGGTCTGATAACAGTAATTCATTGGCCTGTTTAAGTCTCACTCCCCATGCCGTATCAACTACGTCGGTTGAAGTAAGCCCATAGTGTATCCATTTCTTCTCATCTCCAAGAGTTTCTGACACTGCCCTGGTAAAAGCCACCACATCATGGCGTGTTTGCTCTTCAATTTCCTTAATTCGGGCCAGATCGAAAGATGCTTGCTCATATAACTTATCTACATCTTCCATTGGGATCACTCCCAGCTTAGCCCATGCCCAACATGCCGCCAGCTCTACTTGTAACCATGCATTGAACTGGTTTTCTTCTGTCCATATATCTGACATTTCCTTTCGGGCATATCTTGAAATCATAAAAAGTGATCTTTATTAGGTGAGTGTTCGCGCGCAAAGATACGGTTTTGTTGCACACCTTTTCTCAGAAATCCCTTTTCCTTACCCCTTGCTACACACCAATTAACGAATCTTTCAAAAAAAATTTAAAAAAATAACGTAAGCGCTTTTCACCTTGTATTTTGAATGAAAAAGCGCTTCTCACGGTAATTGGTAAAGCTAATATAAAGATTACGTTAAGTTTTTTTATTTGATATTTAGCCTTGCCTAATTATGTTAGAACCGGGTATACAATTCAACTCACTCATCTTAATTAATCACTTTACCAATGAAAATTAGATACAAATTTGCACTTTGCATATTGGCTATGTTAACGGTAGATCAGGTACAAGCTCAGGACATAACTGCTGAAACTGTGCAGGACAATCTTAATTATATCTGGACTATTATCGCAGCTTGTCTGGTATTTTTTATGCAGGCTGGTTTTGCATTAGTTGAAACCGGATTCACGCGTGCCAAAAACGCAGTAAACATTATCATGAAAAACGTAATGGACGTTTCTGCGGGCGGATTGGCTTTCTTCCTGGTTGGCTTTGGTATTATGTTTGGTACCACCGCGGGAGGCTGGATCGGAACGGATGGCTTTTTGCTATCAGAAATAGGTGACTATTCTATAGAATGGTCTTACACCTTCTTTTTCTTCCAGGCTGTATTTGCTGCAACCGCTGCTACTATTGTTTCAGGAGCCGTTGCTGAACGTACTTCATTTAATGCTTATCTCATCTTTTCCATTCTGATTACGGCGTTTATCTATCCCGTTTTTGGCTCATGGGCATGGGGCAGTTTATTCAATGGAAGCGGATGGCTCGAAGGCCTTGGATTCATCGATTTTGCTGGATCTACAGTAGTACACTCTGTTGGAGGCTGGGCTGCTCTTGCAGGAGCCATTGTGGTTGGACCTCGCGTTGGAAAATACATTGATGGTAAACCTCAAGTTATTAAAGGGCATAGTTTGCCGCTAGCAGCTCTTGGGGTGTTCATCCTATGGCTAGGCTGGTTTGGGTTCAACGCTGGTTCTACCACAACCGGAGACACTTCGGTTGCCTTGATCGCCCTTAATACATTCCTCGCCGCAGGAGCTGGTGCAACTGCTGCTATGGTAACAAGCTGGATTTCGGCTGGTAAACCTGATGGTGCTATTACCTTAAATGGTGTCCTTGCCGGGTTGGTTGGTATCACAGCGGGCTGTGCTAATCTCACACCTGGTTTTGCAATTCTAGCAGGAGCCATTGCAGGGGTTATCGTTCATTACTCTATGATCTTACTTGATAAAAAGGTAGACGACGCTGTTGGTGCTGTTTCAGTACACGGGGTATGTGGTGCCTGGGGAACATTAGCAGCCGGGTTATTCGACTCTGCCGGATTTAGCTGGGGGGTAGTAGGTGTTCAGCTTATTGGTATCGCGGCTGCTTTCCTATGGACTTTCCCGGTAAGCTACCTTCTTTTTAAAGGAATCGACCTACTCTTACCACTTCGGGTCAATGGTGAACTTGAAGAAATGGGACTTGATCTTCACGAACATGATGCTGAAGCATATCCCGAATTCGAATCTAAGGTCATCGCTTAGCACGTTTAGTTCTTACTAAACACTACTCAAACACACACTTTCCTGAAAGTCAAGGGGGAACTCACTCTCCTCCTGACTACAGGAAAACTACACTCAGGGTATTAGCAAATTTTGTGTAGCCCTTCTTAATCACTCACTCAATCGAATAAAAAATGAAAACACAATCTAAAATCACATCTTTATTGATGTTGGGTATATTATTGGTATTAGCAAACATTAGCACGGTCAGTGCTCAGGAAGTTGAAGTAAGCACAGGGGTAGATCTTTATTCAACCTATGTGTTTCGTGGCGTAGCTTATTCAGGTCCTTCATGGCAGCCTGCCATTGAGCTTTCAACAGGCGACTTTGCAATTGGCGCCTGGGGCTCGCAGGGATATGACGGATTCCAGGAAATGGATCTTTATGCCGGATATGGTTTCGATTTTGGGTTATACCTCGGAGTAACCGATTACTGGTATCCGGAATCTCAATACCTTGATACCGATACTCATGCTTATGAATTAAACCTTGGTTATGAAATCGATGGCTTCTCACTTGCTGCCAACTATATTTTTGCAGGTGAAGGTTCAGTAGGTGATGATCTCTATTTTGAAGCCGGGTACTCATTAGACCAGGCTGATCTATTTGTTGGTGCTGGTGACGGATGGCACTCTACTGACGGAGAATTTGCCCTTGTTAATATAGGTATTGGAACCAGTAAAGAAATTGCTATTACCGATTCATTTTCAGTACCAGTTAGTGGCGCAATTATCCTGAATCCCGACTCAGAGCAACTTTACATTCTGGTCGGATTCTCATTCTAAGACTTTTGGTCGTTAGTTAGGTTTATCTTTTAACTGGAAAACCACAGGGAGAGCCCCGCAAGGCTCTCTCTTTTTTATTTCTTTTGTTCTAGTTTTGAACTGGAATCTTAAGCATGGTACCCTGCTGAATAATCTCATCTAATTCAACCTGGTTCAATATTGCCATATCAAGGGGATCAATATTCATGGGCAGACTAGACGGGAGTAACGAAGAAAAAGAAACTGTTTTCGAAGCCTCAATTACTTCAAGCCGAACCGGCTCTACATTCAAAATATCCGGATCATTAACCCCATTAAAGCCCATTGGAACCGAGTTGAATCGAGAACGATATTCATTGTACTGAGCGCTCGTTGTGTAGCTCAAAAATTGATAAATATTACCAGAATAAGAAACTGCTGACATATCTATGGTAAGCTCTGTCCCATCATCGGTAGTAATTTTTGCTTCAGCTTCATAACCAGTATATCCATTTATATTAACTGCTCCCTCATCAACTATAGCCACGCCCTCCTGATTTATAAATGCCTGAACCGCAGCTTCGGGACTATCATTCTCAGAGTTAATGTTAAATTGGATAATAGCATCCTGAGCTTCATTCATAAGAATGACTGATGAAGGCTGGTTATAAACTGTGAAGGCATCCGGGACGGGGAACTCAAAAGCCAAATCCGGATGATAAAATACTCCGTCACTCTCAAAACCTTCACGAGGATTATCTCCATACATAAGCCCGTCAATCTTGTCTAAAAACTCATCCTGATTTATCTTATTCATTTCATATCCCTGCTCTGCCCATTCAGAAGCCATCCTTGGGATATTTTGCTCACGTTCACCCGGATCAGGATGAGAAGAAAGGTGTGAAGGGATGCTGTGCCCTGTTTTCTCAGATATTCTTTTAAGGGAAGTAAAGAAGTCACTACCTTCGGCTGCCACATACCCTTCCATAGCCGAATATTCAACACCTAGTGCATCTGATTCTCTTTCGTTTTCTCGACTATAACTCATATATAACAGCTCAGCTGTTTGGCTACTCAATTGAAGAATATTTCCACCATCAAGACCTAAAGACTGTCCGAGCACCGCTCCACCTAGAATAAATACCTGCCCTAATTGCTGATTCGCTTCTCTTTGCGAGGCATGTCTTGCGGCTACATGCCCAATCTCGTGTCCAAGTACTACCATTAATTGTGCTTCATTGTCCAGATGGCCGAGCAAACCACGGGTTACATATACATAACCCCCAGGCAAAGCAAATGCATTTACCACAGGACTGTTTAGCACCCTAAAGGTAAATTCGGTATTCCTGTATTCCGCCGGGGTATCTTCTCTATTGAAGTGACTCACCTCCAGTAACTCTTCCCCAAGCCTGGTTACATAATCTGCCAGTTCCTGGTCATCGTATAAGCCATATTGAGCAATAATCTCACCATCTGCTTCCTGCCCTATTTCTTTCTCTTTCTCCCAGGAATACCCATACACTCTTTTATTTCCGGAGAGAAGGCTGGTTTGATAGGAAACGCAACCACTTAAAAAAAGGATTAGAACAAGGGTCAAAGTGTTTATCACTCTGATTTTAGAATATTCTTGTTTGATCATACTAATATCAATTTTAATGGAATAGCTACTTTGCTAACAATGGTAGGAATTTAAAAACTTTAAGAGTATAAAGTTTCAGTTATAGAACTCTACAAGAATTATTATTCGAGTATTCGTCTTTCATTTTTCAACTTTCGCGATGGCTGCTTGAGTAACTATAATCTGCGGTCTGTACTTAGATTTCTATAAAGAATTACATCGCTGTTATTGCTTACTCTTTGTGTTATTAGAATTCTTCTTTCTTCTCCTGACAAACTCATTCCCGCCACATTAGGGATGTTGTTCAAATTCAATACTAATTCAGTTTCTAGCGATTCAAAATCGTAAAACTTCAATGCGGGATTGGCTGATGCTGAAAGTCGACTTATGTAATAAATCCCTTTTTCTGACACTACAAAATTTCCCCAATCAAAAAGGTGAAGATCTTCTATAATTCGTTCTTCTACTCCGTTTATCAGCGATTTCTCCCATATACCCGTTGAATCGAATTTTGTGAAATAGATATTCTCATTGGATGGAGCCTTAACGGAATAGCCCCCATTTTGGGTAATTTGCTTTTGCGAATCATCTTCAAGGTTATGATACCATACTTCCCATTTCTCTGTTTGATTTGAGCTAAAATAAAAACCTTTATCTCCTGGAGCCCATTGAGGCGTAATCTCGTTAGAAATGGAACTGGTAACTTGTTTTAGTTGCTGCTTCTCAATATCCAGATGATATATATCTGCATTCCCTTTAAGGGTGAATACATTGAATAAGAGTTGGGAATCATCTGATGACCAATGAGGTGAACTCACATACTTCGAATTGATATCAGTAACTCTTTTGGTTTGACGGTTAGTTTTATCATAAATATAGAGTTCGAAATTGCCCGATCGGTTTGAGACGAAAACCAACTTGGTACCATCCTTACTTATTTGTGGAGAAAAATCCTCCAGTGTTGAATTAAGTCCACTTACTACCTCTCTATTAAAAACTGCTTCACTTCTATTGGATACATCAACACTGATAATATCATAGTCATGATCCCAGACTTCGGTAACTAATAACTCACCACTTTTATCTACACTCGGAAATCTTCCGGCTATATTTAACCACGTTGGTTTACCACCTTTTTTTGAGACGCTCCACAACTCTGCCGAACTACCTCTTGAAGCTGAGTAAATAATTCTATCATCCTCAGCCCAAACCTGACCAAGAGTGCGCTGAGTATCATGAGTCAATCTACGCTCATCTCCGGTTTTCAAATCATGAATAAAAATATCGTGGGTACCAGCACTTATACCTCGAATAAAGGAAAGCTTGCTTCCATCAGGGCTAAACGAAGGAGCGTAATCTCCCCAATGCTGATTAGTAGGAGTAGTTAGTTTGACTTTCGTACCATTTTCAACATTCATTAAATAAATACTGTACGAATCCCTCTTTGATTCTCTATCAACATAGGCTATTTGTTTTCCATCTGGTGACCAGGACATATGTTGGGCTATTAAATTGTAAGGCACCCCAATTTTTTCTTCCATCCCCCCTTGTGCAGGTATTTTATAAATCCCACTTTTTTCACCCTCCTGTCTAAAGTATGCGATGTAACGTCCATCTGGAGACCATACGGGTGCGGATTCATTCCCAGGATGGTTTGTTATCCGAATACTTTCTCCCTCCACTCCTGAAATAGCAACCGTTATGTCCCGGTTGGTATCTGAATCTGAATACATAGCATAAGCTATACGGCTACCATCAGGTGAAATAGCTGGAAAAATCTCATTTTTCTTTGAGGTCGCTGTTGGAAAATCCTGCCATACTACAAAATCATTATTATCTCTTTGGCTATAGATCGTGTTCCCAATAAATAAAAGTATCAAAACCGAAATAACCAGGATGAACACCAAACTGTTCTTTTTCTTTTCAACGACTTCCTGAGCTTTTTCTCGTTTATCACCAAAAGTAACTTCTGCTACTAATCGATATCCTTTCTTTCGAATTGTCCTAATCACTCTGGGCTCTTTTATGTCATCTTTAAAGGTGCGCCTCAACACCGAGATACATCTTGTTAGGACTTCTTCTGATACATACTCTTGCTTCCAGATTTCCTGAAGCAACTCCTCTCTTGTAACTACCCGGTCCGAATTCTGAGCAAGATAAACCAAAACCTGCATCACTTTATTCTCTACCTGTACTGAATGCCCATTTATTATGACCTCATTTTGCATAGGTAGAACAGTAAAGTCTCCTATATAAAAAGCTTGAGTATGAGTTGTCTCTTCCTTCAAAAAAGTGTCTTAATACAAGTTTTTCTTTAAAAATCAGATTTCCCTTTGATAAACATCAGGTTAAAAAAGCACTCTGATAATACATTCGTTAAACAATGAATAAAATTCACAAAAATGCAATCCACCGACAAATACTTAATTATGCTTCTTCTAATCATTAGTTCTTGTTCAACGCAGGAGCATGTTACGCCTCATACTTTTACCAGGTTGCAGAATGTCCCGATAGTAACAGATCGTGCGAGTACTGGTGGGGCTAGCTGGATTGATATTGATAATGACGGAGACCTGGATTTGGCAATAACGAATGGATATGATGTAACTAACCCTAACGGTGCAATCCCGCAAACTAACCGGCTGTACCGTAATAGTGGTGATGGAACATTTGAAGAGATAGTAGATAGTCCCTTTGCAACTAAAGAAGGTTTCTCATCAGGCAGCACCTGGGGCGATTATGATAATGATGGAGATCCTGATGTATTCATTTCTAATCAGAGAGGGCAAAACAATTTTTTGTTTAAAAATATGGGTAATGGCCAGTTGTTTATCTCCGAAGATAGTAGTGCTACCATGGATGGAGGGTCTTCATTTGGAGCAGCATGGGTAGATATAGATCTAGATGGATGGATCGACTTATATGTTGGAAATGGAGGTTTAAGTGCCAGAGAACCCGATTTCTTATTTAAGAATAACGGAGATGGAACATTTACACGAATATTAGCCTCACCAATTGCTACCGACTCTCTTGCTACTACCGGAGGCATTTGGAATGATTTCGATAATGATGGAGATCCTGATCTATTTGTCCCAAACAGAGGCGGAAATGATGCATTGTATTTGAATAAAGGAAATTGGGAATTCACCAAAGTAGAAGACTTTTCTCTCACAAGAGAGATGAATCTCTTTACCAGCCAGGGAGCCAGCTCAGGCGACTTTGACAGTGACGGAGATATAGATATTTATATAGCTAAGCCTTTTGGAGGTAATAATATCTTATTAGTGAATGATGGCTCGGCAAATTTTTCACCTCTTGAACATGACCCAATTGTCACACAAAGTGGATATACAAGTAGTGCCTTATCCAGTGATTTTGATAATGATGGAGATTTGGATGTAATTGCTTCAACCTGGGGAGGTGCACTTGAGTACTACGAAAATCTTGGTGGATTGAAATTTCGGCGAACTTTTCCTGGAGAACTAGGTGAGAATATAATCTACTCATCTTCAATAGCAGCCGGAGATTATGATAATGATGGAGACCAGGATGTTTATATTGGGAATTGGCCGAATTACCCAGGAGAGCCAGAAGAGAATCATTTATACATCAACCAAATCCAAAAAGGAAACTGGATAAAAATAAGACTTGAAGGTACCGAATCTAACCGATCAGCAATTGGAGCCAGAATACTCCTCACCTCTGATATAAATGGCCAAACCACAACTCAACTTAGAGAAGTTTCCGGAAGCCAGAACTGGAGAAGCCAAAGTGGACTTGTTCAGCATTTTGGGTTAGCTAATGGTAGAATTATTGACAAAATAGTTGTTGAATGGCCGTCAGGTGCTAGATCCGAGCTGGAGAACATTAGCATTAATGAAGTTCTATTTATAAAAGAAGAATCCTAATTAAACAGATATGAAAAAAGTACTCCCATCTCTCCTTTTTTTAGTAGCAACAGTAGCTGGTAATTATGTCGCACACGCCCAGCAAACAACAACAAATTACTGCCCTGATACTGATTCGGATATCAAACTTGAATTAACACATACGTTTAATGATGGAACCGAGGAGACTACAGTAATTGCAGAGCATGAATCTGTTCAGGCTTTTCTCGGGAATAAAGAATTTCAGGAGTTCAGCAAAATCCTTCTGTTTAAACCTCACAAGAAGAGAACGGACTGCTTCACAATATTGGTCAATCCTGATGTAAAACAGAGAGATTCACTATCGAATATTAAAACGGTTCAGCTTAAGTACTTATCGGAGAAAAACTATAAGAGTATAATTACTATCAATTATGATGTGGCTAAAGACTCGATGAGTAGCCACATCCGAAATGGTTATTAGTTTTAATACTTTTGAACTAGATGATGTTCACTTCAGGATTAAGTTCAATCCCAAATTTTTGTTTAACAACCTGAACAACCTGGAGGGCGAGGTTCCACATTTCTTTTCCCGTGGCATTACCATGATTAACCAGAACCAACGCCTGTTTATCATGTACTCCTGCATCCCCTTTCCTCTTCCCTTTCCAGCCTGCCTGTTCAATAAGCCAGCCTGCAGGCACTTTTACCAGATGTTCTGTAACAGCATACCCTGGAAGTTTGGGATGTTCTTTTTTAAGCTCATCAAAGTGAAAAACGGAGATCACGGGATTCTTAAAGAAACTTCCAGTATTACCAATTTCATTCGGATCGGGAAGCTTGCTTTGACGGACTTCGATAACCGCATCACTTACATCTTTAATACCTGGATTGTGTATTCCTTTTTCCTCTAGTTTTTGCTTTAAGCTGGCATACTCGAATCTTGGCACTGCCATTTTAGAAAGCTTCAAGGTGACTGAGCTTATGATCACCTTCCCTTTAAGTTCTCTTTTAAAAATACTATCTCTGTAACCAAATTTACATTGTTCCTTAGTCCAGATAGTATGCTCCATGGTTTCCAAATGAAGTGCTTCCAGCTCTACAAACACTTCCTTCAGTTCTACTCCATAGGCTCCTATGTTCTGAATAGGTGCGGCCCCAACTGTTCCCGGAATTAACGAAAGGTTTTCAATTCCGCTGTAGCCTTTTTCCACACTCCAGATTACCAGACTATGCCAGTTTTCTCCCGCACCAATTTTAAGGGTAACAGACTCATTATCTTCTTGAACGATAGTAAATCCTTTTATTCGATTTAAGATAATGAGCCCCTCATAGTCTTTTACAAACAGGATATTACTGCCTTCTCCTAGAACCAGGACGTCCAGGTTATTCTTTTTAGCAAAGGTACACGCCTGTAAAAGGTCTTCTTCGTTAATACATTCAACAAAATACCTGGCCAAAGCGGAGACTCCCATCGTTGTGAATGGAGCTAACTCAACCTTCTCCTTAATTGAGATCATAATTTATCCGATCCGCTATCAGTGATTACTTCTTTAGGCCCTTCTACTTTAACCCGAACTTTTTTGATCCTGTTATTTTGGACAGAGTGAACAGTAAGTTCAAGGTTTTTAAAATTAACTCTCACTCCAACGGTAGGCAGACTTTCAGTTAAATGGTAGATAAGGCCACCCAGGGTTTCATATTCATCATCCTCAGAAGTGAGCTCACATTCAAGGATGTCTTCCATATCGTCCAAATCTATTTGGGCATCGAAAATATAGATTCCGCTCTTGAAACGGGTGTAAAGGCTTAATTCTTCGCCTTCATCATCTACAATGTCGCCAACTATTTCTTCAAGGATATCATCCATAGTTATCAACCCTTCTGTCCCACCATATTCATCAACCACAACCGCCATATGTGTTTTTTCCTTTTGAAAGTCTCTCAGAAGGTCGTCTAGCTTCTTTGTAATAGGGATAAATAGTGCTTTCCTCGATATCGTCTTCCAGTTCAGTGCTGGCTCTTCTTTAACCTTATTTAAATATGGGAGCACATCCTTTGTATAAATTACCCCATGGATAGTATCCAGATCATTCTCGTAAAGCGGCATTCGGGACAAGCTATGTTCTTTGATGAGCTTGAGAACGTCTGTCAGGGAGTCTTCTACAGAAACTCCGATAATGCTTACCCTTGAAGTCATTATCTCCCTGACCGTAGTAGTACCAAACTCTATTACGTTTTCAATAATCTCCCTTTCGTCTTCTTTGATCGAGCCTTCTTTTTCACTTACCTCAGCCATTGTTTTTATGTCTTCAGAAGTCATTTTTGAAGTAGGTTTAGGGAGATAACGTTCCAAGCTAATGGCACTTTCCGCTAAAATGGTTGCAATAGGTTTTAGTAAAATGAACAGTGAATAGATAAAACCGCTAACCCTTCTTGAAACACGAAGTGGGTTATTAATTGCGATAATTTTTGGAGTGATTTCGCTTAGGATCAGGATAGTAAAAGTTAACACTACTACCTCAATCGCATAAACCAGTACCTCAGATAGACCAATAAGTAATAACAAACTCCCGGTTATTGCAGCAGCCATAACCGAGGCCATAATGTTGGTAAATGTATTTCCGATAAGGATAGTAGCCAGTAGCCTTCTGGGTTTATCAAGCATTAGCAGAATCCGATCATCTGCCGTGTGTGGCTTTTCATCCTGCTTCAAATCTTCGAGTCGGTTTGCAAGAGAGAAAAAGGCAACCTCTGATCCCGAAAACACCGCAGAAAATATTAACCCAAGTATCATTATCACTACCTGGATACTGAGCATAATCACATCAATCTCGCCGGTAGAAATTATAAATGCCGTGTTTTGAAATGCTAAAAAGAGAGTATCAAAAAAATTATCTATCAATAGAGTGGAATAATTTTTATGAATGTAATGACGTATTAATTCGCTACAAAATAAAAAAGCGCCGGAACAAAGTCCCGACGCTTAATAAGGAATATAATATAAAGTGATCCTTAAAACGGAAGATCATCGTCCATATCATCAAAATTGCTTCCCAGTTCAACATTACTTGAAATAGGAGCGCCTTGAGATGCCGGAGCTGCTTGAGGGGTATTTTGATTTCCACCACCCATTGATCCTTTGCTATCGAGCATTGTCATTTGTAGCGCCTTAATCTCAGTAGTATATCTCTTCTGACCCTGATTGTCTTCCCATTGGCGGGTTTGAAGTGGGCCTTCAATATAGATTAGAGAACCTTTTCTTAAATACTGCTGACAAATCTCAGCGAGTCTGCCCCAGGCTACTACCCGGTGCCATTCTGTTTTTTCCTGATACTCGCCGTTACCATCTTTGTAGCGTTCGCTGGTGGCCATATTCAAGGTAGCTACGGCTGTATTTGCCTGGGTGTATCTTACTTCTGGGTCTTGGCCAAGTCGGCCGATTAACATTACTTTATTTAGTGAACTCATTACGTATCCTGCTGTCTAATTTATGTTTCGTTTTTGCAAGGTAAGACTTAATTAATCCGAATTCCTTACAAAAAATTTTATAAGTAGCTGACCATTAAGTATTACTTAATGATTTTTTCCAGACAGGTTATTCTTCTGACCATCCAAATATTTTACGCACCCTTTTCAAAGTAATAGAATGCTTTTCGGAGCCTTCTGTTCCGAGCAAGAAAGCGTAAGGCTTAAGCTCAGTAACACTTTCACAAAATATTTTAAGCATGCCCAGCGAAGGGATAACAAGAAACATTCCAGGCAATCCCCAAATCAAACCACCTGCAATCAAAGAGAAAATAATTACCAGCGGGTTTATGCGTACATATGATCCAGTAATATTTGGTGTGAGAATATTGTTTTCGGTGAACTGAATGATAAAAAATTGAATGACTACAGCTCCAGCTATGGCTGGAGATTGGACACCCAGCACAAAAATAGCTACGATTCCATATCCAAGCACCGTGCCTAAATAAGGAATGAGGTTGAAGATTGCAGCTATTACGCCGAGTAAGATCGGATACTTTACCCCAATCAGATAAAACCCTAATGAATTGATCACAACAAGTATCAGGCAGACCACAATGAGCCCCTTCAAATATTTTGGAACTACAAATGCGGCTTTGCTGATCACTTCTTGTGCGGTTGACTCATTATCCTTTTTCACAATCATGGATATAAAGTCTCTGAACTTATCGCGATAAAAAAGGAGCAGAAATGTATATACCGGGATAAGTGCCAATGCAATAATCGTATTGCGCCCTGCCTCAATAAGGGATCCAAAATAATCTCCGGAAAGCCCTGCTGTAGTAAGTATAGAATTCTGTTGCTCTACAGGCATACCCATTACACTCACAATCCACAGTTGTAGGGACCGAATATTTTGAGCAAGTTGATCTCTAAGCTGCGGGAGATCATCACTAAATCGATCGAAAAGCTGTGCTATAACAATAATTACTCCGAGAATGAGCGCCATAAAACTGAGAATCACTACAAAATTAGTAACAATTCTAGGTAGCCCTTTCTTTTCTAACCATTGTGCTCCTGGGTAAAGTAAGTAGGCAAGAAAAATGCTGAAGAATAGTGGGACTAGTAACTGTTTAGTAATACTCAATACTGCCACAACAGCAAAAATGAGCATGATTCTAACCAGATAGCGAACAGAAATAGGATAATTTTGCGCCTTCATACCTGCCAAAGTTACTTCTTTGACAGATAATTCTCCGTTTCTAAACTGTAAATTGTTGTAGGCTAATCGCGTACTAAAACAAACTGTTGTCTATCAGCATATCTAACTTTATCAAAAAAGTCTTTTAGGTCATTATAGCTCTCCGGCTCAATCATTTTTTCGGTAATTGAGAAGGTTCTGAAATAGCCCATTTTACCTTCTCCAAGTACTTCGAAATCAGCAGTAAACTCTCCAAACTCATTGGTGTATTCTACATCAGCTGGGGCTGATTCAATCGAAAACCCTTCGGGCGTTTCAAAAATGATTGAGTCTGATTCCATAAAGGTATAAGGCAGATACAACGACTGTTCTCGTTCTTCATCATCATCCAAACCAAAAAACCAACGGTTCATTTTATTAACCGGAACAAAAATTCGCTTATTTGATGCTTGTGTGTAATTCCCAAGTCTGGCTTTAAAACTAAATATGGAGAAGTCATCTGAACTGTTTACTTCGTCAAAACTATATTCTATGATGTTTGTATTGTCTACATCAATCTGACTTTCTATCCATTCCTCTCTCTCCTTTTCTGATACTGGTAACACCTCCATTAATAAGTAGTCCTGAAGAATCCCTTCCCTCTTAGTTTTATTCTCAATAATGGTAGTACCGTCTTCCTCAACTTTCACATGTAATTTTGTTTGAGAGAGGTTCGCTGAATATTCATAAGAAGGTGTTTCAATAACTTCGCCTCCTTCTTCGGTAATCAATAAAGCATATTTGCCTTCATTATCCGGACCTATATGATTAGGAGGATAGTACTTACTGGTACATTCTAACCATATCACTTCACCACTTTCCAAAGTAACTTTTAGAATTACATGATTGAACTGATTGCTTGGAAAATCAACATTCATAAACTGCTCATTTATCCCTCTGTAGATTAGAACGCTTTCAGCTTTTATCCCTGCATACTCGAGCATTGCATGCATATAATTGGTTAGTGCCTTACAATCACCATAGCTGTTATCGAAAACGTAATCTGCAGTAAAAGGCTTCCAGCCTCCTATACCAAGCTGAATACTGACATATCTGGATCTGTCCTGGAGGTAATCGAAAAGGATTTTAACCTTCTCTTTCTCTGAACTAATTCCTGCAATCAGCTCATCAACTTCTTTTTTGGCTTCTTCCGGAAGCTCTCGGGTATCTTTGCTAAGTTCGTAATACCATTTTCCAAATGACTTCCATGTTGTAGCATTCCCAGTCGTTTGCTCCATTTCAAATTTCCCGGGAGCGACCTCTACCATGGGTAAGAGCTCAGAGGATGGAGGCCCAAGTACTTCTCGTTCAATTGCTTCTGAGTTCTTTATGCTCCATGAATAGGTCTTCGCAGTTTGAGTTTCTGTAATAATAGGTTCCTCGTCAATATTTTTGTTATAGAAACGAACCCCGGTATTACCCCTGTCAATTAAGGTGAAATTGGCTTCTTCCACACTTTGACCTATAAGCTGAGGCCACCAACCAGGTAACCCTAATAGGCCATTATATTCTAGCTCAAACTCATACTCAATAGAGTAGGGAAATTTGTTGTAAGGCATTTCGAGTATTTTCATTCTATTGTCAGAGAAGAAATCCCCTCCCGAAGCACTATAGTCTCCGGCATCCCCTAAGGAAAAAGACCGAATAACTCGCCCGGTATTATCTCTGATATTAGCAACCAAATAGTTAATACTTATAAAATCATCATATGGTAAATAAACTACCGCCAGATCCTTATCGTCTTTATCATAAATAGTGACCGCCTTTTGAACTTTATATAGTGCTTTTGATGGGCTTATAACGTCAAGTGTGGTATTACTTAGCCTAACTGTTGAATGCGCATTTAAGGCCAGACGCAAATCGGTACTCGAATAATCACCGTACCCAATATCAACTGACCTTTTAGTTGATGAACACCCAAGAACTAACAGTAATAGGACGATGATTTTTAATTTATTCATTGGTCTGCTTTTTTAACACAATGTTTGCATCCAGCATCGCAGTCATCTGATCGTACATTTTTTTCAATTCGTCGTACTCACCGGGCATGAAGCGATATTTCTTAATCCTGAAAATGTAATTCATCATGATAGTATTTCCATTGGCTTGGATAAGTCGTCTGAACTCAGCGGTGTTATCCGGAAGTCGGTGCACTACTGATTGTGGTAACTCATCCACGACCCATCCTTCAGGAAGAGTCATTGAGTACACTAAATTTTCAGAAAAGGGATAATTATAATCTACAGGAAATGATCTGTCTTCTTTCTTAAATGGATTTTCACGCCCACCAATAACCATTGGATTGATATAGAGTACATCAACGTGCATATTCTTATCAATGCGAAAATCAACTTCCAGGTCAAAAGACTCATCCAGAACATCTTTTGATATACTTACCGAATCAATCATGTAACTATCGGGGGCTCCGAGTATTTCCTGCTTCACACTTTTCTCTAACTCTTCATAGTCGATCTGTTGCCTGCGATTATATGCGAAATACCCTTTGTTGGTAAGCTTGAGAGATCCTTTAATCCCGCTATCTGTGATTTGAACGTTAACTCTGCACACTTCACTGGAAGTAGATTTATTATCTATCGGAACCCATAGCTCTTCATTAGGATAAACAAGCAACCCCTCTCCGTTGAGATCTTCCGGGTGTAATAAATTATAGGGCAGGTAATCATCCTTAGCGTCCAGTAAATGATAGATTCCATCTACCTCAGCATATACAATGGTATGATTGAATTGAATAGAACCTGGAAATGTCCTAATAACCTCTCCATGAGAACGTGTACTAATCATAACAGGGTGCGCTTCTAATCCAACAGCTCTTAAAAAATCTACAAGTACTAGATTTATCGCTGCCCCATTCCCAGTACCCTCTTCATATACATCTTCTAGTTTCTTATTCGGCCAAAGTCCATAATTTTCGTTCCAATCCATCACGCTAGAAACATGATTATATACTTTAACCATCTTATGGAGATCAGAATCTGCGTCGTCAACAAGTCCGGCAACTTCTCTTCCAACCCATCTACCGTTTAATCTTCTCCCATAATCACCGTTTTCTAACATACCATTTACTAACCCTCTCCATGAAGTCATGTAATTGTCGACCATGGAATTTGGCATTTGAATGGAAGCAAGCTTATACCTGATGTGAGACAAATAATCCAACGAAGTCTTCATATATGGTTCACTCTTAATGGCCGGAAGATCCTTCATTGCATATCTGTATTCTGTCCCTTTAAATTCGATTCGCTCTGAAGTATCACCCATATAAATACTGCGCAGAGAAAAGTAATCATTGTATGTTTTTTGCTCATTCACAGCATACCTATGAAAACCACGGCTCACCGTTAAAAAACTGAACCATTCGGGTATTTTGGCTGTGTACTCACTCCACATCACCGGAATATCACCCTGAAATACCCAATCCGGAAAATTCAACGGATTATTAGATACCAATTCATAGGAGTACTCAAAAACACTTCCCTTTCTCAAATTCGGCATGGTAAACTTTACGGCGGAAGCATATTCTGAAAGTTCTTCTGTGAAGCGGTCTCTTCGACCTATATTTTCTTTATTCAACTTTCCATTTTCATCTAAAAAGTAGCTCGTCGCTTTTATATTGTTTATCTCTTCGGGACTGCTTGAATTTTTGTTCCTGAATCGAATGGAAATATCTCCCTCATCAAGCCCTTCATCCGTTAAAATTTTTATTCGTACATGCCTTTTAATAGTGAGCATGAATTCCTCATTCCGGTATGTTAAATCCGTTTCCCCGTTTGAAAAGAGGATAACTGCACTTGCGGTTGAGTCCTTATCGTAAACCTCCATCTCAAGATGTTCTTGAGGAATATCACCAAACTTAAATGTTTGAGAATACAGGTTAGTTACATAGAGTAGAAATAGAGAAGTTAGTAGTAGTCGATACATTTTTTAAGCCCTTGTATTCATTAAAAAGAAAGCACTTTTCGTAGGTACCAGCCTAAATCCCAGAAAAAATAATGATGAAATTAAAGGAACTTTTCTATTGCATCAAACCAGATGAATAAGATTTTAGCAGACTCTTAAGAAATAATCTATCGAGATTATTCTCGTAACTCCCTTTCTTGTTTCTTCAGAACAATACCTTCATCAAGTGCTGCAGTCATGTAATCGTACATTTCTTTTAGTTCGTCATATTCTTCTGGCACAAAGCGATACTTTTTAATGTAAAAGGTATTGTTCACTATTATAGTATTTCCATTCACTTGTATTAATCTACGGTATTCTCCTGCGTTATCTGGTAATGTGTGCGCAACCGATTGAGGTAGTGTATCAATACCCCATCCATCCGGGATTGTAAATGTATAGATAAGGTTTTTCGAAAATGGAAAGTTGTAATCCACAGGAAAAGATCTGTCATTTTTCTTAAATGGATTATCCCACCCACCAATAATCATTGGATTGATATAAAGCACATCAGCATCCACATTCTTATCAAGGCGAAAATCAATATCAAGGTCAAACGCCCCATCCAGTTTATCTTTCGTTATCCTTACCGAATCAATCAGGTAGTTGCCCGGTGTCTTGAATATTTCATCCTCTACACTTTTTGTAAGATCTCTATAGTCAAGCTGGTTTCTCCGGATATAAGCGAAATACCCTTTATTTGATAGCCTAAGATTACCCCGTACGCTACTTTCTGAGACTTGTACATCAATTTTAACATCCTCACTCGAAACGATTCTATTGTCTAGTGTAATCCAACGTTCTTCTAATGGATGAAGTAGCAATGCCTTTCCACCAATCACATCCAGAGGCAGTAAGTTATAGGGCAAATTTTGATCTCTTGCATCCAGTAGATAGGATTCTCCATCAACTTCTGCATAAGCTATAGTGTGGTTAAATTGATCAAAGCCCGGAAATTGGTGGATTACCTCTCCGTTAAAACGTGTACTTAATAAAACAGGATGGGCTTCTAATCCGACAGCCCTTAGAAAATCAACCAATATTAGATTTATCGCTGTCCCATTCCCGGTCCCCTCTTCGTACACATCTTCTGGTTTCCTATCTGACCAAAGGCTATACTCTTCATTCCAATCTATCATATTTGAAATATGGTTATAGACTTTAATCATCTTTTCGAGATCAGAATCTGAGTCATCAACAATACCCGGTATTTCTTTTCTAACCCATTTGCCATTCAATCTTTTACCAAAATCCTCATCACCTAACATTTCGTTTATAAATTCTTCCCATGAACTTGTGAAATTCTGATAGAATCTCTCCGAAAACTCTATTGAAACAGGTTGATACCTTATTTGAGGTAAATAGTCATTTGCTATCTTCATAAAAGGTTCCTCTTCAAAAGCTTCGAGATCTTTCATTACAAATCTGTAATCGCTACCCTGCACTTGAAGCATTTCCAGGTTTTCAAATGACACATATTCTGAATAAGATTCTTTTGTATTAATATGATATTCCTGAAATCCTTTTTTAATCGTAGATAGTGTAAGCCAATCCGGAACTCGAATTCGATATTCACTCCACTTCACCGGAATAGAATCCTGAAAGAACCAATCCAAAATATCCCAGGGGGTATCAGAATAAATTTCATAGGAATATTCAAATATGTCTCCCTTTTTTAGATCTGAAATTGAGACCGATAGCTCTGAAATATGATTTGATATTCTTTCCTCAAAGTAAGCCTCTCTTGGAATCTCTCTCGTAATAACTGCCCCGGTCTCATCTAGTGTATAACTCGCTGTTCTCAAATTTTTTATCTCTTGAGGAAAATCTGACCAATTATTCCAAAACAGGATTGAGATATTTCCAAAGTTCTCTCCTTCATCGGTAAGCACTTTAATCCGCTCATGTATGCTAACCTTGAGAGTAAACTCGCCCCTCCTAAACACAATATTAGATTCTCCTAACGCAAAAAGTACCACCGCATCTGCAGCTGAATCCTTATCAAAAATTAGCATCTCCAGATTTTCACGGGAAATATCACCGAATTCGCGAACCTGTGAATGTACCTCTCCAGATATCAGTAACAAGGCTATTATAGTTAGTAGCTTTTTTGATTTCATAAATACTTATAACACTCACAGTAAACTATCTCTCTCCTAAAATATTATGCAATCCAAGAGAAATGATTTCCCTCAAAATTACGGGAACCTTTCCCAGAAACTTAACTAGAACTATTAACATTTAATGTAACACCTAACTATAGTCAGCCCTCTTACTGACATTCTATGCAACAAGAATTCAAATTTTAAAGCAGTATTATGAATTCTCCTTCTCTCTCAATCAGAGCTAATTCATCAAGTCTGGAGACTTATAATGGAACCTGGGGAAAAGCACAGGCCGCCCATCTAACAAGACGAACTCATTTTGGTAACAAAATAAGTGATTTAAACCGGCTTCGAGCGCTTGGCTCGGCATCAGCTGCGGTTGATACTATTGTTGATGAAGCCGCTTCCGCTATCCTTCCGGATGATCCTTCCTGGTATAACTCAGGAAACTCAGGGGATATTTTGGATATATATGATATTCAGTTTCGCTGGATGGATCGCATGTATAATGGTGGGCTCATGGAGCGAATGATGCTTTTTTGGAGTAATCATTTTGCTGTGTCTTACCAAAATATGAACGACCTGCCTGGTAAAGCTCCCAACAGCTACAGTAGCCATATGTACAAATACATGAAGTTGCTACAAACACACGGCTTTGGCGATTACAAGGAACTTGTTCGTCTTGTGAGTAAAAACTCTGCAATGGTCTATTACCTGAATAACTACAACAATAGTGCAGGTCAACCTAATGAGGATTTTGCGCGAGAATTACTGGAGCTATTTACTCTTGGGCCAAAAGACAAAGACGAGAATGATAATTATTCTGAAAACGATGTAGCCGAAGTAGCCAGAGCTGTTACCGGCTGGAGAGTGAACGATGCCACCCTATCAGGATATTTTGATGATAGCCGTTATGATACCGGGTCGAAGAGCATACTTGAACAGACCGACTCTTTCGATTTAGATGGAGTTATTGATCTGATTTTTGATCAAAAGCCAGCAGAAGTGGCCTGGTTCATAAGCAGAAAACTATACGTCTTTTTTGTTAGTGCTGAACCTGATAATGATGCTATTCAGGAACTTGCTGATTATTGTTTAAGTGTAGACTTCAACATTGCAGATGTTCTCAAAAACCTTCTTAGCAGCACTCATTTTTACGATGAAAGGTTTATGGGTTCAAGGATTAAGAGCCCTATTGAAATATTCATCAGCTTTCTTCGGCAACTCGAAATAGCTCCTACTTCTGAAATTAAAGAGTATATAAGAGTCAGGATGCAGGAGCTTAATGAAGAGCTGCTCCGCCCCGAAACTGTTTTTGGTTGGTCCGGATATAATCCGCCTGATTCAGATGGTACCCCTGGGCATTACACCTGGCTTAATACTAATCTGATGCCCTCAAGATGGGATAATCTTACTGACCTGGTTTATGGATATGATGGTGGTGGAGACCTTTACGATCCCATTCGAATCGCTGAAAAAGTCTCGGACCCATCCAACCCTTTTAGTGTTGCGGAAGATATTGCAGAACACCTGCTTTCGCTCCCACTAGATCAGGTTGGAATACGGGAAGTGGAAGAAGATTTTGCAGGGAACCCTGATTTGGCACCTGATGTATCCGGGTTTCCTGATTACAAAATAAACCTCTCTAAAATTCTGCTGGGAGATATTCCCTGGTATGAATGGACGGCTAATTCTGATGCCGATGATAATCTCTTCTATGAAGATACATTTGCCGAAAATCTACGGCTGTACATCTCATATCTCATTCAATTACCAGCATACCAGCTTATTTAAGGGAGACTAATTATGTGTAATCATCACAATCATTCTAACAAGAAAACTATCTCTAATCGTCATGGAAGCAGTCTTGAGCATGGGCAGGCCCATGAACAAGACCACCAGTCATGGACCAGAAGAAGTTTCTTAAGCACCCTTGGAATTGGGGCTTTAGGTTCTGGTTTTATGCTTGGTGGATTATCTGTTAATGCCATGGCGAGGACTAAATTCCTAAACCGCCTGGTAGCTGCCAACAACGATCGGGTATTAATACTTATCCAGCTAGGTGGAGGTAATGATGGTTTAAATACCATCATTCCTGTAGAAAATGATGTCTATTTTCAAAAACGCCCAACCATAGCTATTACTAAAGAACAGTCGATTCTTCTAAGTGACGACATTGGGATGCATCCTGCTATGGCAGCGCTACAACCAGTTTGGGATAATGGAAATATGTCTGTAATCCATAATGTAGGCTATCAAAACCCGAATCGTTCTCATGCCCGCTCTACGGATATATGGACCTCAGCCAGTGATGAAGATCAGAATCTTGGTACTGGTTGGGCCGGACGTTTTCTGGTGGAAGATAATCCAAGCTTTATCCTAAGCCCTCCTGAGTATCCTTTAGGAGTACGAATTGGAGGATCCGCTACATTATTCCAGAGCGAATTCGGGAACCTAGGAGTAACTTTTGGAGGCGCAAGTCAATTTGCTCAATTCCTGGAACAAGGAGGGTTTTATAGCGAAGAAAATGTTCCTGAAAACGAATTCGGCCGATCTCTTTCCTTCGCGCGAAAGATTGCAAACTCGTCCTTCCGGTATCTTGAAGCTATCCAATCTGCTGCCGATGCTTCAACTAACCTTGTTGAATATCCTAATTCAGGATTAGCAAATAGTCTCTCGGTTGTTGCCCGTTTGATTCGAGGTGGTCTGCAAACCAAAGTATTCCTTGTCTCTAAAGGAGGTTTCGATACTCATAATAATCAGGGAGGAACCGAAGGTGGGCATGCAGGCTTATTAGCTGATATCGCTAATTCTGTGAATGCCTTTTATGAAGACCTGGCAGCCGACGAACTTCAGGATCGAGCTTTAACTATGACGTTCTCTGAATTCGGAAGAACACTGGATGAAAACTCATCTCAAGGTACCGATCACGGTTCTTCTGCACCTGTAATGCTTTTTGGACCAGTAAACGGTGGTTTGTATGGAGATCATGCTAATCTCACCGATTTGGATAATTCCGGCGATCCGGTATTTAGTATCGACTACCGCTCTATATATACCACTATCCTCAATAAGTGGTTTGGATTGGATGTGGATGATACAGAAACCGTATTACAAGGCGAATTCCAGGATCTTGGATTTGTGAATGAGCTGCCCGTCAATACGGAGCCGGGAAGTAAAGCCAGGAACTTTACCCTCCATCAGAATTATCCTAATCCATTTAACCCAACTACTAACATATCGTTTGTGCTGGCCAAATCGGAGCCGGTCACATTAAAAGTGTTCGATGCCAGGGGGAGCTTGGTCCAAACCCTGGTTCATCGAACACTACCTGCAGGAGAACACACACTCAGTTTTGATGCCAGCGCTCTCACCAGTGGGGTTTATCTGTACCGTATTGAAACTCCATCAGGTAGCCAAAGCAAAAAAATGACCCTCATTAAATAGCTAATCATGTCAAAAAAGCTACAAACACTCGCCCTTATTTTTTCTCTAATAAGTTTATTTGTTCTCTCAAATTGTACTGTGGTAGACAGCATAGGGGGAGGAGACGATAATGAAACAGTAGAAACCCTCCACCCTATTCTTTTAAACGGACAATGGGGATACATCAATAACTCTGGCAATATTGTTATTGAACCCAATTATGATGAAGCCCGAGAGTTCTCGGATGGTTTTGCGGCTGTTCGTCAAGGAACCCAATGGGGATATGTATCCGAAGAGACAAAAAAACTTGCAATCCCGGTATCATTTAGTGTCGCCGGTAATTTTTCAGGAGAACTAGCTCCTGCACAACTTCCCGGACAAGCTTATGGGTTTATCAATTCCAGCGGAGATTTCGCCATCTCTCCTTCCTTTGATTTTGCCGGGCCTTTTTCTGAGGGCTTAGCTGCTGTTCGTGCCGATGGTTTATGGGGATATGTTTCTAGCGATGGCTCAACGGCCATTGAGCTTAGATTTAGCGATGCCCAGGTTTTTTCAGAAGACGTTGCTGCGGTAGAAACTTTTGAAGGATGGGTATATATCGATAAATCCGGAAATGAAATTATAAACCCAGATTTCCAGATAGCTTCGGCTGGGGAATTTTCTGACGGACTTGCCCCTGTTCAAACCACCGAGGGATGGGGATATATTGATAAATCAGGTAATCCGGTAATTACTCCAACTTATACCCAGGCAGGAATATTCTCGCAAGGCCTGGCCTGGGTTATGGAAGAAGACTATATAGGTTTTATTGATAATGAGGGAGAGCTTGTAATTCCTTTCCAATTTGCTGAGGTAAAATCATTCTCCGAAAACATGAGTGCCGTACGTCTTAGTGGCGATTGGTTCTACATCAACCGGAGTTCCGGTTTAATAACAATAAATGAGCCTTTTTATGAGGCAGAAAGCTTCACTAATGGAATCGCGAGAGTGCGATTTGGTGAAGATAACCCACGCTATGGATACGTGGATAAATCAGGAGAATATGTTTGGTACCCAACTCGATAAATACAGAATTATGAAACGTTCACTTATATACTTAAGCGCCCTATTTCTTGTTTTTGCCTCTTCATGTGATATAGTAGATAATATTACCGGTGGCGGCGATAACAATGATGATGTTGTAGTAAAACTTTATCCGGTTCTTGTGGATGGGGAATGGGGATATATCAATAATCAGGGAGCAATGGTTATTGAGCCTACCTTACAAAATGCATACCCCTTTTCCGATGGTCTTGCTGTTGTGAGGGAAAGCTGGGGTTGGAAATACATGGACAAAAATGGAGATTTCATTATTGAAGGAGATTTCCAGGATATCCAGCCTTTTTACGACGGTAAAGCTGCTGTTCGAGTTAATGGCAGATGGGGGTATATCAACAAAAAAGGAAACTTCATTATTAATCCTCGTTTCAGGGAATCCAATCCTTTCTCTGATGGACGCGCCTTTGTGAGAAGTCTCGATTACTCCGAATATTTATATATCAATGAAGATGGTGATAAAATTGAATCAGTAAATATGCCTGAAGATTTAGATAATATTGATGAGAATGAATTTTCTAATGGAAGAGCTTTGGTTCGAGATGATGAACTATTTGGCTATATAGACCGAAGCGGTAGTACCGTAGTTGATCTCAAGTATTCAGAAGCCCTCCCATTTTCGGATAACTTGGCAGCTGTAAGGGTCAGCGATCGTTGGGGCTTTATTGATGCTGGTGGTAGTGTGGTCATTTCACCTCAATACATTAGTGCAGGCAGGTTTGGGAATGGGTTAGCTCCGGCCAGAAGAAATAGCAATCAATTTGGGTTTATTGATAGATCCGGGAATTTTGCCATTACTGAACAATTCGAAGAAGTTCGCCCTTTTACTGAGGAAAGAGCTCCTATTCTTGAAAACGGAAAATGGACTTTTATAGATCTTTCAGGAAATAAAATCACTGAAGCCAAATTCGATGAGGTTGATGCTTTTTATAATGGCCTGGCCAGGGTAGTAATTTATGTTACGGTAGATGAAGAAGTAACCGAACAGTATGGCTACATCAACAAATCTGGAGATTATGTGTGGTTTCCCACTAATTAATGACTATCGCTTAAGTACAGTTGATTAATTAATACGTAGGTAAAGAGGCGCTTCGGCGCCTCTTTTGTTTATCTCAGAATATTAATTCTAAAAGAGTCCTTTCCGACTTTCCATTAAGAGGTATTCTACCCCTAATTGACCAATGGTTACCATGCCTATAATACCCTCGGTTGAAAGCACCTTCCTCAATGACATGTAAATAAGCATAATCGAAATTGATATAGTACAAGTCTATACCTAAACCAAAAGAGCGGTAAGAAAAATCTTCTTCTATTTCAGCAGCATTTTCAAAGCCAAATCTCAGTGAAAGGGCGCTTAAAAATGTGACCTCAATACCTACATGGTACCAAAGTTGGTCTTTTAAACCGACTGATACATTTTGCTGCCCATTAAAAAACTCATACGCTTCCCATGATTCTATTAATTGCCTGAATGGAGGGAGTGCGACAAAGGAAGTATCCGAACCTGATATCCTCAATTCTTTCCTTGATAATAATTTGGATACATTTGTCATTAAACTGACATCAAAGAGGTTAAAACCTTTCCATTCTCTATTGCTTTCGTAAGCCAGCCCTGTTCCAATTTTTAATATAGTTGGCAAAGGATCGGTACTTCTGTTCGTATGATATTCTAACCCTGCTCCGAAATCTGTCAAAGAGAATCCAAAGCTTGTTCTTAAAATGTGTCTATTATTTAGTTTAAAAGAATTCTCGTAAACCGCTCCTATATCAAAACTAAATCCTTCAACTTTATCTAATCGAGTAGCAATGGCTTGTGAAAAAGACCCATTGGCATTCATATAATTCATTCCTACTCCTAATCTCAATCCTTGAGAAAGCCTATAATTATATACTCCCGATATATAATGTTCTTCTCCTGCAAGTCTACCTATTCTTCTGAGTCTATCTTCTAGCAAGATCTGCCCGCCCTGCGTTAATTTTCTAAAAGACAAGCCGAATGATGATCTCCCTACCTCATAGCTAATTCCCATTAATCCAATTGAGTGCTCACCTCTCCCAAAGCGTTCATACATGCCTTTTACCTGAACAATATTACTTACCCCAATTCCAGCCGGATTTACATGGTAATCTCCATCTATACCTTGAAGAGAAACCGTAGCATTTCCCAGAGATAAGCTCCTAACATTCGAGTTGTGAATAGTGAATGGAAATGCAGTTAAGCCAAGTTGCCCATAAGAAAAAGTGGAAAGACAAAGTAGTAGGAATACTGTTAGTAAGGACTTCATTGTCTGAAGGTTTGTTAAATGTACAGTATCCTTTTACATAGGCTTTGAAGAGTGATTTTTTGTATTACGGGATAGTAACAAATTCTTGTCCCTTTCTTTAGATCAAATTTGTTACTATTTCAAACATCATTAACCAAATACGGGGAAACATGAAAAAAATCGGTTCATTATTAGTCATAAGTTTATTCACTCTTTCCGCTTTTGCACAGTCAGGAGCAGAGCGTGATTTCGCGATTAAATATTTAATGGCAACTCAGCAAGAAATTGTTAATAGCGCTCAGGATCTTTCAGATGAAGCCTGGAATTATACACCAGAAGCTGGCGGATGGTCTGCTTCAAACTGCCTGGAACATATTCTTGTCACAGAACAGGCTTTTTTTGGAATGATTCAGGGTATGCTTCAGGGAGAAGCTGACGAATCTCTTGATATGTCCGGAGCTGATGGCGTACTTATTGGTACCATCGCTAACAGAGGTACCAAAGTAACCACCGCTCCACAATTTGAGCCAAGTGGCAAGTGGGATACTAAAGACGATATGCTTAACGCTCTCAAGGAATCTAGAACTCAAATTATTGACTTCCTTAAATCAAACGATGCAAATATGAGACATCACAAAGGTGAAATTCCTTTAGGAGAAGTTGATGCGTATCAAATTGTTCTTCTTATTGCTGGTCATAGTCAACGTCACACACATCAAATGAAAGAAGTACTGGGCGAATACCAGGCGATGTAATAATAGTTCTACTTACTTTTAAAAAAACAGGCTCGGGATAGGTTTATTCAGAGCTTTCTTTTTTTAGAACCACCTGAGAATTAGTTGCTTTGTACTTGGCTTCGAATAGCTCTTTTATCTCCTGATACTGATCAGGTGCATAGTAGTAGGTATTAATACTGGTGATAGATACCAGAGTTAAAACATCTCCTGTTAGGTTGGTTTGAAAACGGTAATACCCTCCCTGATCTGGCAGATTCACTTCTACTGATTCAGGTATTTCATCCACTATATACCCATCAGGCAGAGTTACTCTAACCAGGTGTTGCTTACCATAGGGAAATGGAAATTCGATAGGCAGATTCCGCTCCGTTTTGATAAACGGGTTTTCTGGTTCACTTAAAAAAAGAAAAGGGTTCAGGTAGATAAATTCATTACCTAGCTTAAGCCTCTCTTCTTTCTCCATAGAAAAAGACGTTTTATACGTTACGCTTTCTCCTAGATTCTGAAGGTTAGTGAAGGAAGATGAGTCTACAGTAACATCTTCCAGATCACTGTAGTAGTCCTCCCAATATGAGTTAAAATCTAACCGATCTACATCGCTCCTCAATTGTTCAGAAAAAGCCCCTTTTGTCCTCGCTGAAATTGAAACTGCAATTTTTGAAGAATCCTTCAGGGAATAATTCATACTTAATCTCTCTGATGAATTTTCCAGGGAATGGGTAAGCAGCCAACCAAAGGTGTTATCCTTCCTGATTACTAATGCATTTCGAAATAGAAGTTTTGGGTGAGGAAAGGTATAAGACCTTAATCCTGATGAAGCATCAAGCATAAACACCCCCTCCTCTGATTCAACAGCAACAACTAACATATTGAATTGATTCAATGAGGGGTAATCACCTAAAACACTTCCATTATCTCGAGTACTAATTAAGGCCGGATTAGTGCCGATACCCGCTTCCCTTAACATGATGGTAAGAAGTAAATTTAAATCTGCGCTATTCCCCATTTTGTCATCGAAAGTATCTCTAATTCCTTTTTCTGTAACCAAGTAATGATAACCGTCCCATTCAAAATTGTTTACCATATAACTGTAAACAGCTTCTACTTTTTCTAAGTCATTCATTCCATCAGTTATAATAGAATTAACAAGCCCTTTTATAGCGCGGTTAGCCTTCTGTTTACCGAAATCTTCCCTCTCATTTAGTTGTTTAATTATTTCGTCCCAACTCCGCGGAAAATTTCTTGGATAATAACCTGGGATACTCATTCCGGTTAGCTGAGTTATTACGGAAGAAACATGATCATCTCTGTTCAATAAAAAAGGTAATGACTCGATGGGCTTAAGGTCTTTCTTTGCCAGCCTGATACTCTGGGCAGGCATATTATTTACCAGGTTATTAATCCTTTCTGCTTCATTAATATGTAGGGTATCCCCTCCCTTAAAAACCATTCTGTAATTCAATGTAGATGGAACGATCATTTCTATTTCACTCCATTCTATAGGAATGTACCCATGGAATTCCCAATCAGGCATCATGAATGCATTCCCCATCTTTTTCCGATAATAGTATTCAATTATTACCCCTGGTTGCAAATCGGGCATGGTGAATTTCTTTACTTCTATAACATGACCTTCTACCGATGTGAAAATATCCTCTTCATTTATCTTTTTTTCCTCAATTTCTCCATCTTCATTGAGTATATAGGTAACCGCCTTTATGCTTGACACATTTTGCCGGGCAGGTTTATAAGCAGGAATCTCAATATCTCCATAATCAGCTCCTTGATCAGTTAATATTTTAATTCGTCTATGAAGCTGAAGGATGCAATTGTAGTCAGAATCAAATTCTACTACCCCTTTTTCGAATAATATTACCGCCGAAGCCGATTCATTATAGGTGGAGTCATATGCTAAGAAATCCTCAGCACTTATATCTCCATAATCCTTCGGCTGTGCTTTTGCTGAAGAAGTAAAAAGAAAGAATCCTATTAAAACGATCCAGAAACTTTTCACATCCTGATTCTTTATTTATCAGTCAACGAACTTACACCTGGCAAGTCTTTTCCTTCCAGGTATTCCAAACTAGCTCCCCCTCCTGTTGAAACGTGTGATACCTGATCACTTAACCCTGCTTGCTTTATGGCAGAAGCCGAATCTCCCCCACCAATTATCGTAGTTGCTCCAAATTTTGTCGCCTCTACAAGTGCCATAGCTACCGCATTGGTCCCTTCAGCAAAACTAGGCATCTCGAATACTCCCATTGGCCCATTCCAAACTACTGTTTTAGCGGCCTTGATTGCATTCCCAAATGCAATTGCAGATTGTGGCCCAATGTCTAGTGCTTCCCAGTCATCTTTGATATTATCTTCGTCAACTACTTCCTGATTGGCTTCATTGCTAAAGTCATCAGCTATTACAAAATCGAAAGGGAGCATGAGATTGACTCCGGCTTTCTTAGCGTCTTCCATCAGTTTCTTTGCGGTTGATACCATTTCTTCCTGAAGCAGAGAATTACCCACAGACTTACCATTTGCTACAAGGAATGTATAAGCCATCCCCCCACCAATAATTATGGTATCCACTTTATTAATAAGGTTTTCAATCACTGGAATTTTATCTGATACCTTTGCTCCTCCTAAAATAGCCACAAATGGTCGATTGGGATCATTTACACTATCGCTTAGATATCTAATCTCCTTTTCTAAAAGATATCCTGAAGCCGACGGCTGCAGAAACTCAGTTACTCCCGCAACTGAAGCATGAGCCCTGTGACTACTTCCGAAAGCATCATTTACAAATACATCAGCATGGCTGGCAAGTGCTTTTGCAAACCCGGTTTCATTATCAGTCTCTTCTTTATGAAATCGAACGTTTTCAAGAACCACTATTTCACCAAAATCAGCTTTCTCAATAACTGATGATGCAGCTTCTCCTATACAATCATCTGCAAAATGTACCTTTGCATCTATTAAAGAAGCTAAATGTTCGGCCACTGGTTTTAGTGAGAACTCCGGATTTCTTTCTCCTTTTGGGCGCCCTAAGTGAGACGTAAGTATTAGCAAGGCTCCTGCATCAATAACATGTTGGATAGATGGTAATGCCTGAACTACCCGGTTATCGTCTGTTATTTCGCCATTAATAATGGGTACATTAAAGTCGACGCGCATTAGTACTTTTTTGCCTTGTACATCGATGTCGTTAAGAGTGAGCTTCGCCATAATTTTTTTGTAAGGAGTTTATTTTGAATTGGTCTTACTCTCAAAGGTACAATCTTTCTTAATTCAAGCATAGGCATTTACAATAGGATTACATGCTTTTTGCTTAAAAATTTCGGTTATTGTACTGGGTATTAATCGTTTAACAAACAAATGGGGTATTAGTATTTATGAAGTTTCGGATACTATTGTGCTCTTTGAGCTTATTGTCTGGTGCAGCTTTTGCACAAAATCTAAATGTAGTCAGTACCTCTCCCGCTGACGGTGATTTTGATGTTGATACAGATTCTGTAGTAATTACTTTTGATCAAAAAATAGATTACAGTTTCTTCGGAATCAGTGATGGATCAACAGACTCAGAATTCAATTTCTTTATAGCTCCTGATGATTCTGTGTATTACTTAGGGGCTAGTATAAGTGCAGATAGTATGTCTGCGGTATACTATGTGGAATTAGGTGAAAACACTGATTTCACAGTTTACTTGCTTGATGGAGAATCTGCTGATGGAGATCTCCTTGAGGATCCATACATCTTTCAGTTCACTACTGCAGCCGATACAGGGCAGTTTGTAATTGAAGGAACAATCGATCAGGAAGCTCTTGCAAAGGTAATCGAGGCTCATCCTTACGAAGACATATTTGTAGCACTTGCTTATGATCCAATTGTTTTTGGAGAAGAGGATGATAGTACGGATGTACGAGCAGTTTTCTCCACATTAGTGGATAAAGAAACGGGTGATTTCTCAATTCCCAGAGTCAGAGAAGGTGAATATTACCCCATGGCTTTTCCTATTTTTGGTCAAGAGGAAGAAGTAGATTTCTTTCCTCTTTTCTACTTCTATGATGTAGATGGAGACTTTGAGCTTGATGCTATCCAGGTTGATGCCGGTACTACGGTAAATGATACTTTGAGTGGTGTAAACCTGTTTAAGTTTGAAATCACGCCTTTCACTTTCCAGGAAGCTATTGAAAAAGCCGATTCTACCATTGCAGATCTTGAGAACATAATTTCAATTCTTGGTGGAAATACGTTTTATGCTTCTTACTCAGATGATATTGAAGAAGATGGTACTACTGAAAAAACTAAATTCGGGAGTCTAGGGATAGAAAGATCTTTCGAAGCTGATGATCACGGCGGAGATGGAGAATTCCTTGATATCACAAGCTTCCCATCGGGTTACCAATTCCAATGGAGCATTTTTGGGTACGATGCTATTAAAGATTCCGTAGTTAATATCATTGTAACTCCTTTCGATTCTTTTGTTGCTGCCTATTTTGGTAAAGATGATACCGACTTACCAGATAGTGTAGACTTTGATTCATTTGATCCGCTACCGGTAACGTTTATTGACAGTGACTCCGCTGCCTTTATCATGGAAGAAAATGGTGGATGGGAATTCCGAGATCGTTTTACAGGAAATCATAGCTCCTGGGAAATGGAACTGGAAGCTTTTCATAACTATGTGGAGTTCGAACCCGATCCAACTACAGATGCACCTGTAATGTGGATTGGTCGATATAATGGAAATACCTACAATCCTTATACTGGTTTCGCTGAGCAAGGATATTTTGATATTTACCTCGATATCGAAACCGGAGAAGTACTTCATATCGACTCCCTAATTGGCGAACCTTTTGAGTTAGCGCTGATTACTTTTGATGAAGCATTAGCGCTTGCTGAAGAAACGATCGACAGTCTGGGCACTGATGTTGTTATTGTAGGTGGAGGTACATCTTACAGAAGTGATTTCATTTTTGACAGCCCTCAAGATGGAGAAATCCAAGCAAAAGGAAATCCTGAAACACCTCTTTTAGCTGCTGATCACGATGAAGAAGGAGGAGATGGAGATTGGTTCTACTACAGGTATCTATATTTTGGTGAAGATGAGCCTGAAACTGGCGAGCAGCTTTTCTGGAATATCTATGGGTACAATACGGTAAAAGACTCTGCTTTTTCAATTGGTGTTACTTTCAATGATGTAAATTTCTCAGGATACCTCGGTAAAGATGAAACCGATCTTCCTGATACTGTAGATTTTGCTTCCATCAAACCCCTTCCTGAAACTTTCATTGATAGCGATTCTGCGGCTTATATCATTGAAACGAACGGTGGTTGGGATTTCCGAGACCGATTCCATGGAGATTACAGCTTCTGGGAAATGGAATTAGAAGCCTTGCACAATTATTGGGAGTTCGGTCCAAATCCTACTGAAACTGCTCCTGTGATGTGGAGAGGCCGATATTACGGTACCTCTTTCGATCCTTACGATGGATTCTATATAGAATCGTACCTGGATATTTATATCGACATAGAAACCGGTGCGCTTTTATTTACAGATTCATTAACCGTTAATCCACTGGATTCTGCATTAATCACTTTTAGCGAAGCGCTTGACCTCGCTCAATCTGTGATTGATAGCCTTGAAAACGATCCTGTCATTCTTGGAGGAACTACCTTCTACTTTTCTGAAACAGCCTTTGATGGCGGCACCGGAGGAGGAGACTTCAAAACGGTTCCTGAAGGTATTTTCACAAGTAACGACGGACATGATGGGGAAGACGATGATGATGTATTCCCATTTGAATTCCTTTTTGAGCCTAGTGGCGAACAACTGCAATGGGAGATATTTGGATATGACGGCGTCAAAGATTCTGCATTCACAATCAGTGTTTCTTTCTTCGATACTCAATTCGAAGGATACATAAGTGAAGAAGATGCGGAATTACCTGACACGGTTGCCTTTTCTTCATTAAAGGAAATACCGGAATCATTTATCGATAGTGATTCAGCGGTCTACATTATGGAGGAAAATGGCGGATGGGATTTCCGATCTGAGTTTGATGGTGACTACGGTTTTTGGTATATGGATTTACAAGCCGTACATGAGTACTGGTTATTCCCTCCTGATCCAACCGTAGACGCTCCTGTGTTATGGAAAGGTTCTTATCTAGGATTAGGCTTTGACCCCATTACAGAAGAATACTACGGCGGATACTTTGTGATTTACCTGGATATGGAAACAGGTGAAATCTTATTCACTGATTCTGAAATCGTAGCAGGCCCCGGAGACTCTTTCATCACTTTTGATGATGCTGTAGGTCTTGCTGATAGCCTGTTAAGTAACCATCCAAATGATCTAGAGTTGGTAGGTGGAGTTACCAGGTATACAAATGCCGAAGCCATTTTCAAGGATAATCCGAACTTCCAAAATGAGCGTTTCCAAAGTAAAGTAACGGCTCTTGCAGATGAGGACTCTTCCTTTACTATCAGTCCTGATGGGTATGCATTTAGCTGGGAGCTTTTTGCTTATGATCCGGTTAAAGACTCCGTTCTATTCATAAATGTAACTGAGTTTGATGTATTCGAAATGTATTATGCAGGTGAAGATGATTTCGAAGAACCTATCGAGTTTGATGATATCGATCCTCTTCCGTTTACACATATTGATAGTGACTCTGCTGCTTATCTGATTGATGAAGCGGGAGGCTATGCATTCCGAGCAACTTTGGAAGACTCTGAGATTAACTGGATTTGGGAGGCTGAGTTACAATTGCTTCACAATTACTGGGAGTTCCCACCTGATCCAACTCCAGATGCACCTATCACGTGGCACATGAGATACTATGCGTGGGCCTTCGATCCTTCCGGAGTTCCAGTCGGAGCAGACTCTCTAACTATTATTCTTGATGCAGAAACGGGAGATGTTCTATATCAATCTGTAATTGTATCGAATGAAAATGAAGATGCTCTGCCAACAGAGTTTAGTCTCTCACAGAACTATCCAAATCCATTTAACCCAACTACTACTATCCCCTTCTCATTACGAGAAGCTTCAAGAGTAGAAATAAGTGTTTATTCTATTCTGGGCCAGAAAGTAGCTACCATTGTGAATGAGCAGTACCCTGCCGGTTCGCATTCGGTTAGATGGGATGCCAGAAACCTGGCTAGTGGAATGTATATTTACAGGATGCAGGCAAAAGGTTTTACTCAAACCAAAAAACTAATCCTGCTTAAATAAAATTATCCTTAGTTAGATTAAGCCCTGTATCGCAATGGGATGCAGGGCTTTTTTTATGCCTGATTTTCAAATGCTATTTCTCTATTTTTCGCAACTAATTACAAACAGGTTATAGATGAAAACTCTTTATCTCGATCACGCAGCCACCACTCCTCTCGACGAACGTGTACTTGAAGCTATGCTTCCCTTTATGACCGAAAACTATGGCAACGCGAACTCTGCTCACCACTTGGGGCAAAAAGCTAAAGTTGTTGTTGAAGAAGCTCGTGAAAAAGTGGCCCATCTGATAAATGCAGAGCCTTCGGAGATTATATTTACCAGTGGAGGAACTGAAAGTGATAATGCTGTAATCAAAGGAGTAATGGCCGTAGCGGGTAATAAGAATGAATTGATTACCTCACATCTGGAACATCATGCGGTACTACATCCCATTGAGATGGCAAAGATGAATGGGTTCAAGCCAGTGTTTGTAGAACCCGAAGAATGCGGAAGAATTACTGCTGAAAGGGTTAATGATGTATTGACAGAGCATACTGCTCTGGTTAGCCTGATGCATGTAAATAATGAAATAGGTTGCATCAATGAGGTTAAAGAAATCGCTACACTTTGTACTGAGAAAGGCGTTCCTTTTCATTCTGATACTGTTCAAAGCCTTGGCAAAATTCCTATTGATGTTCAAGAACTAGGCCTGGATTTCCTCAGTGGTAGTGCCCATAAAATATATGGTCCCAAAGGAGTAGGGATCATGTATGTTAAAAATGGTTCTCGATGGATTCCATGGATGACTGGAGGCTCCCAGGAACGACGCAGAAGAGCAGGTACTATCAATGTACCTGGAGTTGTCGGTTTTGCTAAAGCCCTCGAGTTAGCAATAGCAGAAATGGAACAGAATACTGCACATTATAAGCACTTACGTTCCCTGTTGATTTCAGAGCTGGATAATAAGCTTAACAGTTGTAGCTATTCCATCAACGGGAATAATGAAAATGGAGTGCCCCACATCGTGAATCTCTCATTTACTGATGACCAAAATCATGGTATTGATGGTGAGATGTTGCTTCTGAATCTGGACATAGAAGGAATTTGCGTGTCTAACGGATCGGCATGCACGTCCGGTGCTGTAGAACCATCACATGTATTAACAGGACTAGGTATCGATGAAACCTCAGCTAAATCCAGTATCAGAGTTAGTTTTGGTAAAAAGAATACCCCTGAAGATGTCCACTACTTTGTTGAAAAACTTGATGGAGTACTTACCCGAATGTTTGATCTTGTTCAATGAAGCACATCTGTGTGTATTGCGGATCCCGTATTCCGAATAGTCCTGAGTTAGTAGATCTTGCCTCTAATCTTGGTAAAGAAATAGCTCAAGAAGGATGGACACTTGTGTATGGTGGTGGCAAGGTAGGTACCATGGGAATTATAGCTGATGCTGCCCTGGATAAAGGCGGAGAAGTAATCGGGGTTATCCCTACTCACCTCAAAAAAGCCGAAGTAGCCCATGAAGGACTAACCAAGCTTTATGAAACGCAGGATATGCACACCAGAAAAGCTTTATTGGAAAATCTTTCTGATGTATTTGTAATCATTCCCGGAGGTTTCGGAACCTTGGACGAATTCTTTGAAATTCTTACTTGGAAGCAACTTGGTATACATAGCAAACCCATCATACTGGTCAATAAATCCGGATACTTTAATGGCTTAACACAGTTTTTTGAGCGTTCCATTGATGAAAATTATGTCAGAGAATCGAGTATGGGGTTATTTAGCGTGGTTGAAAGCCTTGAGGAATGCCTTGAAATTTTAAAGGGTTAATTTCTCAATTCATGAAAAATTCATTTATCACGATTATACTCTTTTCAATTTTTGCCGGTGCTTGTGCAAATCAATCACATTCTCCAGAAATGTCAGACTTAACAAACCCTTTACCGCCCTGCCCGTCCACTCCTAATTGTGTTCGTACAGCAGCTTCATTTGGTGAAGTAGATTCAATGAAAGTCTTTGAAGCTATTCAGCATGCACTACAAAGTATGAAGGCAGAAGAAATCACTGTTGCTGACTCGACCCTTGATATCCATGCAGTATTCAGAATTCCCGTTTTTGGCTGGAGAGACGACGTAAACGTTTCCATTCAGCAAATTGATAATGTT
Source organism: Balneola sp. (assembly GCA_003712055.1). Lineage (NCBI taxonomy): Bacteria > Pseudomonadati > Balneolota > Balneolia > Balneolales > Balneolaceae > Balneola > Balneola sp. Next base: position 69,549 of record RHLJ01000006.1, on the reverse strand, counting down.
ACTGTAGCCTTTTTTCGAAGTGCCAGTCGGGAAGGAACCTGGGATATCTGGGCGAACTCTATTCGGGTTAGAAAACTGATTCGTCGAACTAACAACTTTCTATTACAATAACAGAACTATGAAAAATCTTACACTGTCACTCGGAATCTTACTGATCATCCTTGGCTTGGCTTCTTATTTTGGTACAGGTCAGGAAAGCGTCACCGCTCTCATACCATCTTTCTTTGGATTGGTTTTTATTGGCTTTGGTGTACTGGCTGGAGTTGAAAAACTAAAAAAGCATGCTATGCACGGAGCAGCCGGACTTGCATTACTTGGCATTTTAGGCTCTGCTCGTGGTATACCAGGGCTTTTTGAAATATTTGGCGGAGCAGATGTGGAAAGACCACTGGCTATTTATGCTCAAACTGCAATGTTCCTGATGTGTTTGGTCTTTTTATTCAAGGCGGTTCAATCCTTTAGAGCTGCCCGAAAAGCCGGAGAGGTTTAATATCTACTAAAAAGATTCGGTCATCCTGAGGCTACCGCCGAAGGATCTTGCTTAATATTCGATAAGATCCTTCGCAAGTATGCTCAGGATGACCTAGAAAAAGCTACGCCGCATCATTCTTGAAAATATCGGCGATTTGATCTCCGTATTTCTCAGCAATAACTCTGCGTTTCACTTTTAAGGTTGGAGTAATCTCTCCGGTCTCTACCGTGAATTCATTTGGGAGGAGTCGAAAATCTCTGATTTTTTCATGGGAAGCCAATTCCTTTGAAAAAGCTCTCATCTCATTTTTATACAACTTTTGAATTTCATCATGAGCAAGTAATTCTTGTGTTGATGAAGTCTTTATCCCATTGTCTCGAGCAAATTTTTGAATCGCTTCGTAGTCAGGCACAATCAAAGCTCCCATAAAATTCTGAGCTTCACCTACTACTACCAATTGATCAATCCACTTACTGGTTTTAAACATATCCTCAATTGGCCCAGGGTAGATATTCTTCCCACCTGCATTAACAATCATGTGCTTAATTCGGTCTGTGATCTTAAGGCCACCATTAACAAAACGGCCTACATCACCGGTATGTAGCCAGCCATCAGAGTCAATCATTTCTTCAGTTGCCGTATCATTCTTCCAATACCCCTTCATTACATTAGGACCCTTACAAAGAATCTCTCCAGCTTCAGAACTAAGTTCAGTTGGATAATCTTCCCCACTTATTTCCGCAATTATTTTTCCACTATTCAAATCCTGGATACCCACTGTAACCCCTGGAATTACTTCTCCTACCACACCAAGAACTTCTTTACCTGGTTTATTTGCGGCCATTACCGGAGAAGTCTCTGTGAGGCCATAGCCCTGTAGTATAGTTAGTCCGGCACACCTGAAAAACAAATCAATATCTGGAGGAAGTGCAGCTCCACCTGCTACAAACAATCGAATATTTCCACCTGTTCGCTGCTTCAGCTTATCGAAAACCAGTTTATCAGCTACTACCTTTTGAAGAGAAACAATTCCTCGTTTTCCTTCAGAGTATTTCCGACCTACTTCTACTGCCCAATTGAAAATCTTCTTCTTTGTATCGCTACCTTCTTCTACACTTTTGATAATCAGGTTATAAATCTTTTCAAATAGTCGAGGCACACTAATCATAACCGTTGGCTTTACCTCAGGCATATTTTTAGATACAGTATCCACACTTTCCGCATAATAGATTTCAGCGCCACAAGAAATAATCGCATAGTACCCTGCGGTTCTCTCAAAAGAATGGCAAAGTGGTAAGAAGGACAGCAACCTATCTTTATCGTCCCAGTAAATATGCTGGGTAGCCGCTTTTACATTACTCACAATATTGTTGTGAGTAAGCATTGCACCTTTAGGTCGCCCCGTTGTTCCGGAAGTATATATTAAGGTAGAAACATCTTGTGGGGTAACCTTAGATGATCGTTTTTGGATAGTTTCCTCATGCTTTGGAAATAGCCTCTTCCCCTCTTCGAGTACCGCAGTAAAAAGAGTTACATACTCATGTTCAAGGAGCTTCTTTACTTTTGGAGTATCAAAAGCTATTACTTTAGCGAGGTGCTCACAGTTGTCATATACCTCAACAGATTTTTTTAACTGAATGCCTGTGGAAACGAAGAATAGCTTGGATTCTGAATCCTGAAGTATGTATTCACATTGATTGGGTGGTAAAGTTGTATACAACGATACATTGATTCCTCCAATTAGCTGAATAGCAAGATCTACTACTGCCCACTCATATCGGTTCTCGCTCAAAATACCTACACGATCGCCGTGCTCAATGCCTTGCTCAATCATATAAGCAGCCATGGCATTTACATCATCCGTCACCTGGTCCCAATACACAGGCTCATAGCTTCCGCTAGGATTTAGCTTATGATGTATTATCGGTTTATTCTGCCCCGAATATTTTTTTGATAGATTTTTATAGAGATCAGTAAGGGTCTCAAATGGTACAATTACTGGCATACTGCAATCCTTTATTCCGTTTATTTCCGCTTGAATATACTATTCTTCGGGTGAAAAGCATGAGTTTCAAAAGGAGCTTAACAAGTCTTATATTCAACAAAAATTAATTCTTTTCATGGCACATCCCGCACACGAAGACACGATTCAGCTTGTTAAGGAAATTTTCCGCTCATACCTAAAAGAAGGCAACCAACGTCAGACCCCTGAACGTTTCATGGTACTGGAAGAAATCTATCGAGCGGATGGTCACTTTGATGCAGACGATATATTCTTTCGAATGCAAGAAGGCGGAACCCGTGTGAGCCGTGCAACGGTGTATAATACACTAGATCTACTTGTAGAATGTGGTTTAGTACAAAAACAGCAATTCGGTCGCAGCCAATATTATTATGAGCGCGCTTATGCTTACCAACAGCATGATCATATTATTTGTAACGAATGTGGACATGTGCTGGAATTTTGTGATCCAAGAATTGGTGAAATCCAGGATATGCTTGGAAAGATTCATGGAATGAATATCAGCTCCCATTCGCTCCACTTTTATGGTACATGTAGTGATCTCAATGCTTGTGAGCATCGAAAGTCTGCTTCTAAAAAGGGTAGTCTCGTAAGTTAGACTATTCCTTTTTTAGGTCACTTATACTCGTTTCAGGGTCCTGTAGTAGTTAGAACTTTGACCTAACTCTATTTGGATTAGAGGCACAATATTCACAGGCTCCGGATCAAGTCCAGAATGACTTTCTTTGTATAGAAAGTAACTACTTATCGTCCATCCACTGACTAGATTTCTTTTCCTGTCTTAGCGCTGCACCATACACCAGTACTCCGAATACGCATAAAATAAAAAGGGCCAGTTCCGGGTAGCTTATCAATGGCTCTGCGTTTAACAACTGTTCATTCATGGTTTTCACCGTGTATTTAATTAGCGTTACAACACTAGTACACATGAATATGGTTTTACCCCTAATCTGGTTCTGGAGCTCTGCTACAATACCCAGACTGGAGCTCCGCTCCTACTATTGCCCTAGCCTACTCTCCTGAAAAACAGCTGCTGGAAGCAGAGCTTCCTAGAAGGCGTTGCGAAAGAGACCTTCGCAACTAAGCTTACTCTGATACACAAAAATTAGTGGTTTTGTGTGTTTGTGGCTAATCCGAAGCATAGGCTTGCAGGTGGAATAGCGAACCCACCCCTCAATCCCCTCCCAAGAGGGGAAGCCTGTGTGCCGATAGGTAGGCTTGTTTGAGGATCTGTAAAGCATGATTCGTTGATATAGTCATCGCTAAATCAATCTCTTCCTCTACAGATCCCGTGTCGCAGCACGGGATGACAAAAATTGAGATACGGAATAGCTAAGAACTACCTTGATATATATGTCTCTTCGATAAACTTATGAGCTGCCAATCGGCTTCCCCACCACCCCATTAGTACTGAGAGCCCAAACATTGCCGCAGTTAAAAAATGCCAGCTACCAAACGGCCAGGAAAGTAACCCCATTTCGGGCAGGTATATTGGAATAACAAATTCAAAAACTAGAAAAACACATAACACAGCCATTAAACCGGATAATACCCCTTGTAAAACTCCCTCAATAATAAACGGGCTTCGGATGAATCCGTTAGTTGCTCCTACCAATTTCATTGCCCTTATGAGTTCTCTTTTCGCATAAATAGTAAGCCTTATGGTATTGTAAACTAAAATTACTGAAGCCAAAAGAATTAGAAATCCGATTCCTCCTCCCACTAGAGTAAAGGTATTCAGGTTTGACTCCATAATGCGCAATAAACTTGCGTTATATTTAACCTCATCAACTCCTCTGAGGTTTTGAATACTTGATACCAGAGACTCAATCTGGGCTGTACCAGCTTCAGTATCTACCTTAATCCGAAATGAAGCAGGAAGGAAATTAAGTTCAACTAACTCTTCAGCTCCGGGTCCGAATTCTTGCTTCATAATTGTTGAGGCACTGTCTTTTGAAATATAGGAGACCGAGAGTACTACCTCCCTGTTTTCGAGAGACTGTTGAATCTGTGCAGTTGTGCTTTCATCGATATCAAAAAGAAAAACCTCCACCTCTATAAGATCCTTTACAGACATCGCCTGAACATAGATGTTATAAGCTACCCTGGATAAGATCCCCAGTAATAAAATGGCTACAAATAACGAGAAAATCGAAGTGGTGGCTGCTAACTTCGCTCTTCGGAAGCCCGCGAAACCTTCTTTAATGATGTATTTTATATTCATATCAATTTCTGAATTGTGCCCTAATTCCAAATAATAAGCGCCGGGCAGGCATAGGGTACGTAGCCGATTCAAAGTAGCCTAACTGGCCCACTCCATCAAGTGCATTTTCCCATCTTATTACTACCATCATAGCTCGTATTCTTGCCGAAAGTTCTGCATCTAGCCGGAAAAAAGCTGCAATATCACTTTCACTACTATTAGCCTGCCAGTACTGTAATTCTGTATTAAAATATTTACTTCCATAAGTGAGCGGAGATAAGATTGTACGCACTCCAAGTTTCACATAAGTTGCCCGATCAAACATATATCCTTTAATAAATGCACTGTTTCTAAACCAGATCTTTTGCTCGTTATAATCATTGGAAGCAAGGGTATCTGTTGCTCCTAAAGCATCAAAAGTAACCGAACTTTCAAATTCGTATCTGTAGTTTGAAAATTTTCCAAATATTGTTCCTGAAATACCCGTCACATTTCCATCATTAATAAAAGTACTGTCTGTATTTAAGATGGTTCTGTTCTGGGATTGATTAAGCCTCCCTGAAATACCCACTGATATTCTATCTGAAAATTTGACTTCCAGATCTCCAAACATGGATATCCCGGTTTCGTTTTCAAGAGAGGATGTTCCTGAATAGTTTTTTCCATTCCAGTATAAATGTTGAATGGTTGGCATCCTTGAATATGTACCCGCACCCATGCTTAAAGAAGAGCGACTTGTTGGTAAAAACTGAAGCTCCCCTCCTAATTCTACTCCTGAAAAAGAATCCGAACGAAAAGTAGCTTTCCCTTGAGTACTAACTGAAAATTTTGGTGATAGATAGTAGGTTAACTGAGGAGATACATTTCCAATCCACCAATCATCTCTGGAAATAGTAGTACCCGAAGCCCTTCGAAAATAACTTCCGCTTGCTTTAAGCTTAATCTCCAGATTTCCAACCTTGTTGATATTAAATGCACTCAAGGTATAATTTCTTATATCCCAACTAAGTGTATCCCTTGATGAAGCAGGAAGGCTAAAGTCGTCCTTTGAAGCAACGAATTCAATTCCCCTTGTCTCTACCGAGTTCGTATCCTGCCTTTGGTATAGCCCAATTAACCAATCTCTTCGAGTTGTTTTTGACTCTGCGTTGCTAACATTGGCCGAGGAAGCGAATCGATCAAAGGAAAAGGCCAATGGGTCGCTTACTACATACCCGAAAGGCTCCTGTAATTCAAACTGATTGCGGAGAAATAAACTTCTCAACTGGAGATTTGGCTTAAGGTAGTGATAACCTCGAGCGACAATTTGGTTGCCAAGCACATCATTTCTCGGATAGCTATCTCCATCTCTTCGATCCCAAAAAGATAATTCAAGGTTTGTTCTCTCGGTAAAATTTTGAGCTACCGAAAATTCGAGATTTCTGTAATTAAACTTGGCTTCATCGTAATTCATATAGCTCAGTGGCTCAACCAGATAATACCTCTTAAGCCTCACTTCAGATTGATAGCGAATCATTTTCTGCTCAATTACTTCTCCAATTTTACTATGTGGAACGTAATTGTAATTGATTAGTCCTGTTATTGGATTCGAAAGATCAATTCCGTCAAGAGTCAGGCTTTGCTCATAGGGATTGTACCCGGAGATTTGGAAAGCATCTACCCTTCCAATGGTTCCCTGTCTAAATGAAAGCACATCATGCCGATAAGCATAATAATCTCCCCAATTGGGCCAAACCTGCCAGCGGAGAAGACTATCATTAGAAACCTGGCTAAAACTGGCCGGAGTGAATTGCTTCCAGGGTATTATATTTTCAGGGAGTTTTTCCTCGGGCAAACTAACATCGCGAAGCGTTTCAGCATTCAACAATGAATCGGGAGTAGGAGTATCAATTGCTAAAGAATCTGTAGACACCGAGTCTGGCAGCACTTGAGCTGAAATTTCAGCAGTGGCTAAACAAACAACCACCAAGACCAATAATGTACATCTGCTGATCAAGAAGTTTCTTTTTTTAATGAATATGGGAGTTCCTCTATCCCAATTAAAACTCGACGTATAATTTCAAGCGCCGTGACTACCGTACGCTCTTTATTAACAAGTCGATCTTTGGTAAACAACGCCTTTACCGCAAAATGTTGTTCTGAGCTGTAAAATCCAATCCATACCGTACCTACTGGCTTTTCAGGGCTTCCCCCTCCGGGGCCGGCTATACCAGTGGTTGAAATTCCTATATCCGCGCCCAGATTTTCGGCTACTCCTTTTGCCATCTGTAATGCCACTTGTTTGCTCACTGCGCCAACGGTATCCAAGTCTTGCTGAAGAACTCCAAGCTGCTTGATTTTAACTTCATTTGCGTAGGAAACAATCCCTCCTAACATGTAGGCACTACTTCCTGAAATATCTGTGATTTTACTGGCCAGGAGTCCTCCTGTACAGCTTTCAGCAGTGGCAACAGTAAATTCTTTTTCTTTGAGTATCGTACCAAGAGATTCACTTATTGAAGCCTCTTTGGTTTCTCCATAAATAAAAGGATCTGTTTTCTCGCGTATGAAATCAATCAGTTTTTGAGCATGTTCTGTGGCTGCTTCTTTGGTTTCACCTTTACCAGTTATGCGAAGTGTTACCTGACCAAAGGAAGGCAAAAAAGCGAGTGATACACCATTAGTTAAAAAGCTTGATAAATCCCCTAGAATTGTATCGCTAAGAGTACTTTCTCCAATTCCCGCAACCTTAAGGTATTCTGTGTGAATGTATCCTATGTTCTCAGAAACATTTCTCAATTTTGAAGCTACTCTCCGCTTCATCAAATATTTCATTTCATAAGGCACTCCTGGAAGTACAGCTAGATAACAATCCATTTCGTGAAACCACATCCCCGGAGCTGTTCCAGCCTTATTAAAAAGTACTTCACAATTCTCAGGTACCATCGCTTGCCAGGCATTTGATTCAGAAAAGGGAATATTCCTGCTTTTGAATAATTCCCTCACGTATTGATCTACCTCTTCGTTCTTGTATAAGCCAACGTTAAAAAGCTCCGCAATACTTGTTTTGGTAATGTCATCATGGGTAGGCCCAAGTCCTCCGGTCGTGATAACTAAATCGGAAGCTTCCATACAGGACTTAACCGTTTTTTTTATTAAGTCAGAATCATCCGAGATAGTATGTACCCTGGTAACTTCAATACCCAAATCATTAAGGAATTGCCCCATCCAGGAAGCATTCGTGTTTATTGTGTCACCAATTAAAAGCTCATTACCAATGGATATCAACTGTGCTTGCATGGGCTCAAAATTCACCATTCCAACAGCAAAATGCCAGCCGTAACAATAAAGTAATCGTTTATGGTTAATGGTTATTGGTGAGTCGCCCTTCCAATAACCATTAACCATAAACCAAATAATTCCTATCTTCGCACATGCATCGCATTCCGAATATTCTAAGTGGTACAAGAATAATTCTGTCACCCGTTTTTTTAGTTCTATGGTTCCAGGGTGAATTCTGGCTAAAAGCAGTTGCTTTAGCTATCTATATCGTCGCTGCTGTAACCGATTATTTTGATGGATACTACGCACGCAAATACCAGGTAGAGACCAACCTGGGAATCTTTTTAGATCCACTTGCTGATAAGTTCCTCACATTTAGTGGATTTGTTGTACTACCATTTATCGACCCTTCTCAGTTCCCGTGGTGGGCCATTGGACTCATTATCTTCAGAGATGTATTCATTACTGTACTAAGGGTATATATGAATAAAAAGAAACAACCCATGCAGACTCGCTTTACTGCCAAAGCCAAGACCACTATTCAAATGATATTTCTTTACATAGGCCTTGTGGTAGGATTGTTCCAGGGAGTAGACTTTTTTGTGGGTGATTGGATTGAACTTTTACTGACCACAAATATTCTTTTGATCTTAATGATCTTTGTGACTTTTGTGACGCTCTATTCAGGATTTGAGTACATCTACATCAATAGAGGCGTATTCAAAAAAACTACCTGAGCATGAAATCCCTCAAACTATTTATTGGAACAGGCTTTGGTTCTGGTATGGCACCAGTGGCTCCTGGTACTATTGGTAGCTTGGTAGCTACCATTGCATTGTATTTTGTGTTAATGGTTGACCCCTATTTAGGACCTGTCATTTTTATGATAGCTGCAGGATTACTTACCCTTTGGGTTGGAAAAACCTGCGAGGAAGAATGGGGAAAAGATCCTGGTAAAGTAGTAATCGACGAATTTTCGGGGCAGGCAGTTGTATTTATTTCCATACCATTATTCAATGAGCCTACCCTTGATGCCTTACTTATGGGGGTTGGATTTCTGCTTTTTCGAATTTTTGACATCTGGAAACCTCTGGGCATTCGGAAGGTTCAAAAAACGGGTGGAGGTTTGGGAATCCTACTTGATGATTTAATTGCGGGTTTATATGCGTTAATCTGCTTAAAAACTCTTATTTTCTTTGCTTCGAAAATAGTATAGCCGCAATAAAAGCGGATTTTGATAAAAAGCAGTTAAAAGATTTACAGAACGAATGATTATTGACACCACATTTGCAAGAGAATTAGCCTCCGACTTATTGGAAATTAATGCAGTGATTCTACGCCCAAATGATCCATTTACCTGGGCATCAGGATGGCATTCTCCTATTTATTGCGATAACCGATTAACACTTAGACACCCTGAGATTAGGAAGAAAATCGCGACTAAATTCAGTGAAATTATAACCCAGGAGTTTCCAAATACAGAAGTGATTACGGGAACAGCTACAGCGGGTATTCCTCATGCTGCCTGGGTAGCTGACTTACTTAATAAGCCCATGGCTTATGTGAGAGCAAAACCAAAAAACTATGGGATGGGTAATCAGATTGAAGGTGGTGTAGCTAAAGGACAGCCTACTGTAGTAATAGAGGATTTAATTTCAACAGGTGGTTCTGCACTTTCTGTAATTAATGCCCTTCAATTCGTTGGTGCCGATGTACAGGCTATTATTTCGATTTTTAATTATGGATTTGATAAATCCTCCGAGAATTTTGAATCGGTTAATGTTCCCGTATTCAACCTAACTGATTACAGTACGTTGGTTGATGTAGCTGTTGAAAAGGGTTTCGTTACCAGCGATGACCTGGATCAATTGTCAAACTGGAGAAATAACCCTGATACCTGGCCTAATAATTAATTTCCGATTGTGAGTAACAAGAAATTCTTCATAGAGACTTACGGATGCCAGATGAACTTCGCAGATTCTGAGATCGTCAACTCAATTCTGCTTGAAGATGGTATGACTGTAGCAGATACCCCTGAGAAAGCCGATGTAATTTTGGTAAATACCTGTTCCATCAGAGAAAATGCAGAAACTAAAGTTTGGAATCGCCTCAAGGAATTAAGAACGCTTAAAAAAACAAATTCTGAACTTACGGTTGGTGTGTTAGGATGTATGGCCGAACGCATCAAAGACCGAATCATAGAAAAAGAACACCTGGTTGATATTGTTGTTGGACCTGATGCATATCGTGATATCCCAAGGTTATTGGCCGAAGTTGATGACGGAAGAAAAGCAGTAAATGTTCTTCTATCGTTGGAAGAAACTTATGCAGATATAGCCCCGGTTCGAACTACCGGGAATGGAGTTTCTTCTTTCGTTTCTATCATGCGCGGATGTGACAACATGTGTTCATTCTGTGTGGTACCCTTTACTCGTGGTAGAGAAAGAAGCAGACCAATGGAAAGCATCTTGCAGGAAGTTCGTCAGCTTAGCAACGAAGGCTACAAAGAAGTAACCTTCCTCGGGCAAAATGTGAATTCCTATCGGGACGGAGAAAACACATTTACCACATTAATGGATGCTGCCAGCTTAATTGATCCAGAAATACGGTTCAGATTCTCTTCCCCTCATCCAAAAGATTTTCCGGATGACCTTCTGCATTTGATTGCGGAACGCCCGAATCTGTGTAATTACATTCACATCCCTGCTCAGGCAGGAAGCGACACTATGTTGGAGCGTATGAGGAGACCTTATACTCGCCAACAGTATTTGGAGCTCATCCAAAAAATGCACGAAATTATTCCTGGTCTTGCTCTTTCAACTGATATCATTGCAGGTTTCTGCGGTGAGACCGAAGAAGAACATGAAGGAACAATGACTCTAATGAAGGAAGTTGGGTACGATCTAGCTTATATGTTCGCATACTCAGAACGAGAACGAACACTTGCTTATCGAAAGTTTGAGGATGACGTCCCTGAAGAAATCAAAAAGCGCCGATTGACTGAGATCATTAATCAACAGATGGAGATACAGAAAGAAAGAAACCTGTTGGAGATAGGAAGAAGACACCTTGTTTTAGTAGAAGGAACCAGTAAACGATCAGAAGAGCAGGTAAGTGGACGTACCGATACAAACAAAATGGTTGTTTTCGATCGAAATGATTATGAAAAAGGTGATTACGTTGAAGTAGAAATTACCGATTCTACCTCGGCAACCCTCCTGGGCAACCCGATTCGTAAGTCTTCGATTGTAGAATTTTATGGAGCTGCTGTAGAAGCCTAAGTGAGAATTAAATCCACATATTTTTTTCTTTCTCTTTTTTGCTGGCTTGTTGCCACTTCTATTAATTCTGTTTCTGCACAAAACCCCAGACTTGGTATAAGCTGGTCTTTCCTTCCAAATACACCTAACCAAATATCTGCTCAATTAAACACTTTCGAGAATATAGGTATAGAGGTATTGGAATTGACACATCCGGTGAGCACTACATTGCTCGATTCCATTTCAAATTACCCCTTTGAAGTATATATCCGTTTTAACCATAACTTTCTTACTGCTACTAAAATAACTGAGACTCGGGAAAATCTTGTTCAAGAGTATAACACACTTATAAATGGTTATTCCGAACATACTCAGATTGCGGCATTTGGTTTATACAGTTATAGCCAGTCTTTTGATGAAAATTTTACCAGAGAGTTTGAATCAATTACTACTGAGCTTAAAAAGAATACAAATAGAAGCTTCTATGAAGTTACTTCAGGAAACACCACGGCACTGGATTTCTCTATTACAGAAATAACCGCTGATTCGATTATTGTAGAAAATACCGCCCTGCTTCTTTCGAAAGAGAACTCGATTAATGATGCCAAACTTTTAAATGATTTATTTAATTCACGAACGGAACTTCTATTTATCAATTCTACCTGGTTTTTTAATGCTATCCATATTCACCCAAGGCTACTTCTGTCACTTGGAGAAGTAAAAAACGGAAGCCCATTCATATTACCAGAACAAAAAACGGAAGCCTCTTCTGATCCATTAAACTGGCCGGTAATTGTTTTTATGCTGGTTTGGCTAAGTGTAGGACTTCATCTAAAAGTCTCTCAAAATTACCGCACTCTATTATTCCGTTTCTTCACAGGTCATCGCTTTTTTGTAGATGATATTATGAGATATAGGGAGCGGTCAATGACAAGTGGTATCTTCCTGTTTCTCCAACATGCTTTCTTATCAGGAATAACTCTTTATCTCGTGTTCTCTACCCTCGTTTCGGAAAAAGGGTTGGAAGCATTTTATCATTTCATGCCTTTACTAGCTATTGTCGGGAAAAACTATTTCTCCGTTTTCATAATTGGAGTTTTGCTCTCATCGTTAGTTCAGGTAATAGGAGTCATTTGGTTATACCTACCTAATAAGGCAATGACACACTTGAGCCAGGTCATGAATTTATACACCTGGATTTTCCATCTCGATTTTCTGATTGTAAGCATTATGCTGGTTGTTTACCTGGCCGGGGGTAGCTCTACGTTAATCATTATTCTCTCTATCCTTTACCTCTTGGTTTGGCTAACAGGGTTTTTACTCACATCTCTTGATAGTTCGAAGTACTTACAAAGAGGAAGAATCAAATATATCTTTTACACCTTTGGCTTACACACTCTCGTAAACATTGGCATTCTGGTGTTTGTTTTTGCGAATGCTTGGACAATGGATGTACTACAACTGATTACATTATTGTAGCGATTCAGTGATATAATCTATTGGGAGGGTTTTTGCAAATCGATCGTTAGACCATGGCCCATAAAAAATTACATCTTCCGGATTAAAAATATTTCCATAATCATCCACTACAATAAGGCTTGCCTGGTTATTGATTTGAAAATTGGTGAATACCTGATCCGGAGATAAACGATCTCCTCTGGTATAAACTGGTTTGTGGAGTACACCAAACTCATACCTAACTAATCGAAAAACATGATAGTTATCTACTATCACTTTCCATTTTCTTGGGAATACTCGTTTAATTAGCTCCTCATTATCCACCTTTTCCAGTATGTCAGACTTAGGCATTACCGCGAAATTTTCCCGTTTCACCTCATCCTCGATCACACTTTTCAGAAAATGTTTTGAAGATCCTTCAAATGCGCGTTCTCTATTCTGATCCCATTTTCTTTTTTCCCTATAGTTTCTTGGCTCCATCTCCTCGAAACGAGGTTTCACACTCCAAAACCCAGTATGATCGTATGGATTGAATATTATCCGTTGGTTTTCGATAACAATTTTATAACCCAGCTCATTATTATTTAATACAATTGGCTGCTTAAAAAAGACCATGAGCTCGCTCCTGCCGTACTCTTCAAAATCAATGTATTCGGGGTTAACAATTATCGTCTGGTCTGAGTAGGAATCCCATCCCAAAAAAAATCTCCGGAAATTTTTGAACTGTTCTTGCCATTCTTTGTCCCGTTCAGCAGAAACCTTAAGCTCATCCATCTGTAATGAGTTTTCAACCAACTCAAATCTAAATGAAAAATCTTCTTTTCCATCCAATATAATTTCCCTCATTTCAGTTTCAAAACCCAGGAAACTTACAACAAGGTCAAAACGACCTTTTAAATTTGTTTCAAATTCGAACTCTCCATTTGCATTCGTTGAGGCTCCAATGCTAGTACCTGCAAGATATACATTCACCCCTATTAGAGGCTCCTCCGTTTCTCGTTCAAGTACACTTCCGCTTATTGAGATACTTTGAGCTATTGTAAGATTTGTACTAAATAGGATACAAACAAAAATGACCATTCTAACTACCAGACGAACAAACATACTTTTCTCTTAAATCTAATTTCTATTTTATCAATAAAATTAAAAGGATATAAAAATGAAATAGTGATATTAAATAATCTGCTTCCTCAACCTGGCAACTGGCTCATTTAATTGCTCCCGATATTTACTTACCGTCCTTCGACCCACTTTATGTCCTTTTAAACTCAAGATATGACTAAAAAACCTGATCACTTAATTAGTTTCTTTTATTTAGGAAGTATCCACTCTAAATAATTGGAGGGATTAATTTGCTTAAAAAATGAATGAGCATACGCCTTTTCCCAAGCCACAGGTATTTTACTTTTCTTTTTGGGATTCCACTTCATTTCATAAGCGTATAGCTTTCCGCTTCGCTCTTCTACCCAATCTATTTCTTGTTGGTCATAGGTTCTCCAAAAATAGCTGTTCACCAGTATGTTTGAATAACTCAATCGCTTCACTCTTTCACTTATAATGTAATTCTTCCAAAGTTGCCCTATATCTAACCGGGAAGATATACCCTTAAAATTAGCGATAAGAACATTTCTTAGCCCATTATCAAAGAAATACCATTTACTGGATTTAGTAATCTCTTTTCGCAAATTTCTACTGAATCCTTCTACTTTGAATAACACGAATACTTTTTGGAGTAAATCAAGGTATTTCTCAACCGTATTCTTGCTCATTCCAAGTTGACTACCCAATTCTTGATAAGAAACCTGGTTTCCAACCTGAAAAGCGATCAACCTAAGCAGGTCTTTTATTTTTGAAGCATTTCTTATGTTTTCTAAAGCCAAAATATCTTTCAATAGATATGTTTCAGTCAATTCTCTTAAATAGACTTCTTTCTCTTCTTTTGATTGAAGGTGTATGTGTTTATGCTGGCAGTTTACCTGTCGGGTGGTAGTCCCACTCTAATCATTATTCTCTCTATCCTTTATCTCGTGGTTTGGCTAACAGGATTTTTACTCACATCTCTTGATAGTTCTAAATACTTACAAAGAGGAAGAATCAAATATATCTTCTATACCTTCGGTTTACATACCGTGGTAAATATTGCCATCCTTGTGTTTATTTTTACAAATGCCTGGATAATGGATATGCTACCGTTGATTATTTTTTTGTAGTGCCAGCTTCCCGGTTTTTTGAGCCAGTTAAAAGTTGACTCTACTTTAGACAGGCTCAGTTTTTGAAGTATCAATCTTTGAAAAACTAAAGCTCAATACCTCGAAAAAAGAATTGTAGTTCTGTTTTAGCAACCAATCTAAATTCATCATTTATATTCGAGGAGTAATTTAGATCTCTCGCAAAAAAATTCCCTGGATTAGAAATTTTATATCTAAATAATAGATTTCGATTCTCAACTTCTCCGTCTATTCGAATTCTCTCTAAAGATAATAGAACATCCCCATTGAGTATCAGATTAAGAAAACTAATATCTTTGGTAACAACCCCTGTTTTTTGTTTTTCTTTCAAATAAACATTATCTCTAATTAGATTTTCTCCAACTTTACCATCTTGAAAATCATAAATATTTATCCTGAAAAACATACTATCCCCTACAATTTGGCTGATTTTAAAATTTGCACTTGTGATATATGTTGGTTTTTCAAAACTAATTTTTGTAGCTATTTCATCTCCTGACCTCCAATTGGAAAGAACCGTTCCACCCTTTCTTTTAGAGTCATTCCCAAATATTTTTTCTTTACCTAACCTATTCGAATTAACTGTTATTTCTGTAAAACTAAATTTTACAGGAACCATACGAATTTCGTTCAATTCTTTAACCTGATCAACAACCAAAACTATATTCTCATACCCTACATAAGAAAACTTAACAGAATCAGAAATCTCGATTTTATCGCTAACTAATAAAAAACTCCCATCAATACTACTTACTGTACCGATTCTAGTTCCTAGCACTCCAATATTAACATATGGTAAGGGTAAACCAGTAGAATCACTCACTATCGTACTTGTAATTCCAACTTGTGAATTACACAGATTATAAAAACCTATAGAAAATATTAGGAAGAAAAATGATATAAATAAGGTATTATTTTTATTGTCAAATCTACACATTATACCTAAATGAATAAAATATGAAAAGTAATTTGGATTTATATAACTGACCTAATAATCTATTATTTATCTCTTTTTTAGTTACTTAAAAATTTAATTAACCTAAAATTACGTCTATAAAAAACTATACTTTTATTCGGCTTATCTATTTCGGAATAATGAGTATCTAAAACTTTTCCTGTAGATGTAACTAGAAAAGCGATCGGATTATCAAAATTTAGATCCTCGTTAACTATTGTTGTATTAGATTGCAGTAACTTATATCCGAATTCAGCTTCATATAACCTTTCGAGTAATGTCGAATCATTTCCTATCAAAAAAACAGTAAAAAAAGAGTGATTTATTTCAAGATTGTCATTCAATAAATTAACTTCATTTTGAATACACTCAATACAACCAGTACTTTTAAAAAAAATATATAGATGTATATCACCATGCCCTGCGTTAACTAAGGTTTTATTTAACTTAAATTCTTTTAGACCATTATCGTCTTGATAGTAGCTATTTATAGGTATACTATTTAATATAGTTTTATAGCTTTTATTTTTTGAAATGGAATAAATATTTATTGCTAGCAAAATAAAAATTCCTACCAATAACTCTTTTTTAGTTATCCAATTTAAATCTATAAATCTCATCATTATTAAAACTTATAGCGTAAATATAATTTTCATTTACATCTATACTTATCATAGATATATCTAAATTTCCATTTACTTTATATTGTTCAATTGGAATACCATCCCAAGTAATTACTTTTATGTAAAAATTATCTGGAGCTGTGAGTTCATTACTTCCCCTGTAAAGTAGATAAATATTATCATCATTAGCTGTAGCAAAAACGTAATATTGAATTAAATTCATATCTATAAATTCAGATAATGGATATTCTAAATCCAATTTAGAATCTTCCTCTAAGATAAAATTTCTTTTTTCTTTTGTATTTATATCAATTATTTCAAGGAGTGGTGCATGTACACTAATTAAAGCTAATTTATTATTATTCCGGGATAAAACAGGAGTTCTTGAATTAATATTAATTTGTTCAGTTCTATCATAGGGATTTAGCTTAAAATTTATAAGTTCAATTATGTCATATTCATCTTTTTGAAAATTGTAGATTACGATTCCTTTTTTTGAATCAATCCTTTGATGAATATGATCGTCATAGATTCCGATAAGATTTGCTTTATCTAAGTAAAAAATTTCTCTTAATCCGATAAACTCTCTAGGCAAATTAATTTCTCTTTTTACTATAATTCGTGATGAATCAATAGAAAGTGTTAAATCGATTTCTTTTAGTTTAAGTAACTGTGCATCAAATATAAAAACACTACTATTAGTATTGTCATATATATGATAAGGAATCAATAACTCATCAGGGCCAGGGCCAATTTTGCCGAACACTCCAATTTTATAGAGATCCTCATTGTAAACATGGTATAAAGAATCTAACTGAATTGTACTTAGTAATAATAAACTATCTAATGGTTTTATAAAAAAATTTCCAAACTGATCTTCAAGAATTATTTCTTCTTTTAAGTCTATAGGCTCAGGAAAATTTGTTACTACTTCTATATTATTATTCTTTTGTTCTACACAATTTAGTATCAGGATTATGCTTGCTAGAAAAAATATGTTTGAAAATTTCATTTACTTATAAGGCAAAGGTATATAAATATACCTTTGCACAAATTTTATTAATTATTTAGGCTATTCTTCGCCAGGATTTGACGTAGTACATTCAGATTGAGGTGCCAACCCCCTTCTAAATTGTACTGTAGTACAAGTAGTACAATTGGTATAGTCATATGTCAAATTTATTTTTGATTGAGACCAACATGGTATAAGATCTCCAGATCTAGCATAAGCATCTTCACCTCCAATCGTTATATTATGTTCTTCAGATAAGTTTATGGTAATTAAAAAAATAAACGCAAACAAAATTATAATTTTATATTTAATTTTCTCCATTGTTACAATGATTAGTTCAAGTTGACATAAAAATTTATGTTTTCAGGAGATGAGTTTCTCCCTTTTCAGACTCCCTTTTCAGACTCCCTTTTCAGACTCCCTTTTCAGACTCCCTTTTCAGACTCCCTTTTCAGACTCCCTTTTCAGACTCCCTTTTCAGACTCCCTTTTCAGACTCCCTATACACATACCAGTATGCCTGTTAACAAACTTGTATAAAGCAGTATCATTTGCAAAACCTAATTCTCGGGCAATACAATAATAAATATCGTCAGGAGATGTTCTGAGACATTCTTTTATCTTCTTGATTTTTTGTTGTATATAAATTTCTTTCGGAGAACAGCCATAATGAGTCTTAACTTTTTTTGAAAAATAATCTGCCGAAGAATACCCCATGAGCTCTGCCCACTCAGCTACGGTAGTAACTCTCGTAATATGCTCTCCTAATATATCAACTGCATTCTCTATTTTGTGCATTGGAAGTTAATTAATTACAAAGTTCTTAGCGCTTGCAGAACTACCTAACCTATTTCTCTTCAAGACTTTGTTAAAAAAGTAATTACTTTTAAAAAATCAAAATAATTCTTACTGCTACTTTTTCACCCACATTCCAGAAACAAAAAGCAGTAACCCAGTACTAAACAACAATCCCCAGATCACAATAACTGCAAGTGGCTCCCAAAACTCGTTGGAACCAAAAATTAGCATAGGGGTTAATCCTGCTATGGTAGTAGTGGTTGTAATTAAAATTGTCCGAATCTTTTTTCTAAATACATACAGCCAGTTTCTAAGTCCACCTATTCCTTTTTTTAATTCCAACTGATGCTGATGGATCAAAAGAATTGCATTATTAACTACTACCCCGATACTTAACAATGCCCCGGCTATTGCTCCTCGATCAAATGCAAGATCGTTAGAAAGAGTGCCAAGCATAATACCTATACCACATAACGGAACAGCAAGAATCACAAAAAGCGGCCCTTTCCAGCTCTCAAGTAGTGCTGAAACAATCATCCAGACACTTAATACACTTAGAAAAGCTATGAACCATAAATTTCTAGTAGTCTCTTCGTTATCCCTTCCAAAAAAAGAAAAACCATAGTTAATGCTTGCCCCTACTGGAACAGGAACTGCATCTAAAGTTTGCTGGATATATTCCCTTCCCATTCGGAAATTCCCCAAAAAATTTAAGGTAATTGTTCGTTCATAAGATTGGTTATTTCTTCGAATCTCTGTTAACGCTTTCTCTTTTTGAATTTCACTTATTCGAGCAAGGTTAAAGGAAGCATTTTGGGTTTCCCTTGGTGTGTTCATGAGATCTTCTTCATACATTAGTTCTGCTCCAGTGGTACCTATCAGGTACATTTTTTGACCTTCGAACTCCACTTTGCTAACCGTATTAGTTGGATTCAAGTCTATGGATAAAGCCTGTAATACTTCTCTTCGATCTAAACCTTTCGCGACTATCGTTTCATTATCCAACTCTAGCTTATATTGTTGAAAATCGTTTCTACTGAAGTAGGAGCTTGAATTAATATCTACCTCTCTTACACGTCGATTCCTCTCCAGTCTTCTCTGAATTTCTCCAGCCAATTCATAAAGCTCATCATAGGAATATCCCGTTAGCTGAATCCTATGAGAAGAAGACTGCCCTCCAAAGCCAGTACTTATCCCGTCACCAAAACCCGAAACAGAAGTAGCTACATTACCTGTACGAGCTGCCAGGTACATTGCCTCTCCAAAGAAATAATAAGGGTCGGGATTAAATAAATAATCAGGGTCAACGGCAAACCTGATATGAGCACCATAGTATTCTGACATCTGAGCTTCATAGTAGGTGAAGGCCTGCTGATAGGGTTTTACAATTGTCTCGTAGTTAGCTACAATCTTATCGATCTCGGAAAGCGGCGTGCCTTGAGGAGAGCGGATATAAACCGTTATATACTCTTGTTCGCTTCTACTCCATGGACTTCCAAAATAGGTTTCACTTACAAATTTCTGTGTGATTCCTCCTATCCACGGATCGATATTATCACGATTATCAAAATAAACCTGTGTGAATTCCGGCCAATTGGTGCTTTCCCAGTCAGGATCAGGAATAAGAAACAGAGGAACACCAATCAGCCATATCAATGCTGCTAAAACAACCCACTTTAATTTGTTTCGGTAAAAGAGAAGTTGAAGTCCAAGTTTGTTTGAAACAATATTTCTCCTGGGCTTTTTGGCAGAGCCATTTTCTTTTTCGGAGGTAAGCCATATCAAAGCATAAGGAATCCAGGTAAAAGCGATTAGTACAGAACAAACAAGAGTGAGGGTTAATGCCACTGCAAGTGGCATTAGGAATAATTTCAGTTCATCCAGGGCAAAAAGAAGCGGAATAAAAATACCTATGGTTGTAAATGTGCTGCCAAATACAGGAACAACAGCATTCCCAAGTTTTCCAATTATATGCTTACTCCTTTCCTGCCTTGAGAGAGGCAACTCAGAATTAATCTGCTCAAAAACCACCACTGCGTTGTCAATCAACATCCCAAGTGCAATGGTTATGCCCGCGAGAGTAATTACATTGAGTGTATAATTAAAAACCAAGAGCAACGCTATGCTCATTAATACTGAGAAAAGCACACTACCGATGATAATTAGCGGGGCCCGTAAGCTCCGGATGAATAGCAGTACAATGACAAATACTAGCACTCCACTTAACATAGCCTGAGTAGCTAATTCATCAAATTGTTCCCTCAATTCCTCTGTCGAATCAAACTGCATTCTTAGTTCCATCCCTTCAGGAATCTTGGACTCTATTATCTCCATTTTTTCAATAATCTCTTTCGCAAGTTCTAAAGCATCTGCCCCTCCTTCTTTCACGAATTCTATAGTTAATGCAGGATTCCCATTTATCCTTCTCTTTGTTTTAGAAGGATAATCGGTAACACTTACTGAAGCAATTTCTTCGAGTAATAATTGTCTTTGAGAGCCTGGAAGTGATATTCTCATTCCGGCAATATCAGCTCGCTGGTTAAATACCGGAGGTAATATCAGGCTTGTTCGTTCTCCCATTCCATCTACAAAACCCGCACCATTCCAGGAGAGTTTATCCCTTATCTCTACTAAAACAAGGCTGGGGGAAATATCATATTTTTCAAGTTGATCACGATCAAATTCAATGATTAATGCCGGGTCTTCTACCCCTTCCAGTTTTATATCAGCTAATCCCTCAGTCCCCAGCAATTGGGTTTTTATATTTTGCCGGGCGTATTCGAGCAATGTTTTTCCCTGCAATTCTCCACTAAGGGTAAAAATCAGAAAAGTTTGCTGGTCCTCTAATTCCTGGGGCACCTGTCGAGAAATAGATGCCGGAGAAATATTAGTGGGGAGATCAGCCTCCAGAGTATTCAAATACTCCCGCATTTCAAGAGCCCGGAATTCTACCGGCGCATTTTTGAAAAAGGTAATGGTAACTGAACTCCTTCCTTCCTGGGTAATAGATCGTATTTCTGAAACATCTCGCAGACGATTTGCAGCACTTTCCACTTTTCGCGTAATCTCCTGTTCCATAATCTCAGGAACAGTGCTTCCCCACGAATAAGAAACTGTAATGGATGGTAAGTTGAGTTCAGGTGTTTGCTCAATACTTATAGAATTCCAAGCTACAAATCCTACCAAACATACCATCAGGTAAAAAAAGGAGATCAGGTATTTGCGCCTCAGTAATTCTTCCATTGCTTTAATTATCTAACAATGGCACCACTTTTTGCTGATGGCTGATACTAAAATGTTTGTCTATAGCTAAGGTATCCCCTGGAAAAATATCCGGATGATTTACGAGTACCCATTCAGTGGTCATAGCCTCCGGAGTTACATAAATCCACTCAACTTCATCCTTATTAAGCTTGAATACCAACGTTCGTCCATCTCTTTCCAGCAATGCCTCTCTGGGCATTCTCACTTTACTTGTTTCGCTTCTTACAAAAACTCTTCCTTCAACCGTCATTCCCGGTTTTAAATACTCTTGGGGGTTTTCCACCTTTGCAACTACCTGTCCTGTTTTGGTATCCAGATTTATTTCAGGTGAAATAGCTGATATCACACCAGAAAAAGAATTGCCTGATGGATCTTCTAGTTGAATCTCCATTCCTGAGTTTAAGCCACTAATCTCTGATTCCAGTACATCGAAGCGAACATATACAATTTCACTATTGATTAGCACCCCCAGTTCCTTTCCAGCAGAAATATATGCCCCATTCGTAATTACTTCTTTCGTGGATATTATACCTGAAAAAGGAGCTTTCAATGTGGTATAGGAAAGGTCCAGCTTCGCTCGGTCATAAGCGATCTCTGCATCAGCAAGTCCGGAGGTAATTCGATACCCTTCCAGGTCATTCGTATTTCCATTAGTACCACGAAGTTGTGCTTCTACTTCAAAATCAGCTTTAGCTTTCAGATAGTTATTATAAGCCTCTTGCTCCCTCAATTCCCATTCTTCCTTATTCAGTTGAAAGATGAGTTCTCCTTCCTCAATTACTTTGCCTTCAACAATATTATGGTTTTCAAGGAATCCACCTATTCTTGGTGCGAGAGAAATTTTTTGATCCGGTTCTATTACTCCCCTGCTTTCTACAAAAAATTGTAGTGGTTCTGCATCAACTACAGTAAAGACTACTTCAGGACGTATTTCTATACTATCTAAATCAGGTTGCTCTACTCTCTCTTTCTCACCTATACAGCCAACTAACAAAAAAAGGGCCAATACAGGTATCATGTTTAATATGTATTTAGACCTGGTTCTCATTATGACGTTTTATTTAATTGATATTTCTTACGATTAATAACTCTGAATACGGTAGGAATTATGTACAATGTTAGTAATGTACTCGTAAATAGGCCCCCAACCAAAGCAATTGCCAAAGACTGACGAAATACATACCCATCTCCAATAGGAATAAGCATGGGTATTAGACCCAAAATAGTTGTCAAACTTGTCATAACCACAGGTCTGAACCTATTAATGCCCGCTTGTTGTATGGCAGCGTCCAGATCTCCTGTCTCAGCGAGATATCTTCTCATAAAATCTATTTTCAAAATAGAATCATTTACTGCAATACCAGTAAGTATTAAAATTCCCATAAAAGAGAGAGCATTCAAACTTAAGCCTGTAACAAAGAGTATTCCTATAGAGCCAATCCATGCAAATGGAATAGCTAAAATAATGAGCAAAGGATAGAGCAGGTTTTCATATTGGATAGCAAGAATCAGGTAGATTAGAAGGACGCTTAGCGACAAAAGCATTCCTAATTGTTTTAATAATTCAATGAGCTCCGGAGCTTGGCCAAAAACCCGAACCTCCTGACTTGTTTCTCTCATAAACTGCTGGATTTCCTCATTGATTAACGCTGACTTCCACCACCAATCTGTATAACTAAGATTAGTTGTAAATGTAAGCACAGGAGCTTGCCCAATCCGCTCAATCTGCTCGGCTTCTTCTGCTTCTGTAATAATAACCAGGTCAGAAAGAGGGATAATTTTATCATCAAAATTCAAGCTGATATCGTCAGGGTGTATGACTTGCTGACCCTGAGCTCTAAGCCTTACCGAAACATTTTCATCCTGCCTTGTCCAATCCGTAATCCACTTTCCCCTGGAAACAGATTCGAGATAGTTTATAACTTCTCTTTCCGAAATACCATAGTTAAGTAACTCTTTGCTTTTGAACCGGAGTTGATACACCGATACTCTCTGAGGGTATTTTTCCTGGGTTTGAAGGCTAGGAAAATCATCCGATAGCTCCTCAAATAAAGCACTCCCTACCCGTTTACTAAATGTTCTGTCTTCTCCAATAATGGATACTTCTACCGGAACTTCACTGGAAGATTCCACAACAGTAAAACCTCTGGTAGCTTTTTGAATTATATCCCAGGTATCATAACTGGCAAGCAATTGCTCGAAAATGGTTTCGACTTGAAAAATTTGTTCCTGATTACTTACCGGAATAGAGAGATGAAGTTTATTGAGAGCCTCATCGGTAACCGTATTTAGGCTTATATCATCGGTATATCCTGCATAGGCTAGAATCCCTTCAATATCACTGTTGCTCTGAATCGTTCGTACTACTTCAAAAGCTATTTCCTGAGTAGATCTAAGCGAGGTATTACCCGGCAAAGTGATTAGATATTCAAGTTGATCCGGTTCACTTTCCGGAAGAGAAGCTTTATCTATATATAGAAAGGTACCAATAGTACTTGCTATGAGTAGCGAAGCAACTACAAAAACAACGAGTGGTCTTTTTTTTACTTTTGAAAGACTTCTTTCATAAGCCTGAACGAGATTTGTCAGCCATATTGAAATACGCCCAAGAATTTTACTTTCCTTATCAGACGAAAATTGTGCTACAAAAACAGGAAGAATTATTAATGCCACTAATAACGATGAAAGCAGACTGATAGATAAGGTAGCGGCAAGATCTCGAAAAAAGGCTCCTTCGAATCCACCTAAAAAAAGCAGTGGTAGAAATACGGATACGGTTGTGAAAGTTGATGCAGTTACCGCCAGGGCTATTTCCCTTGTCCCTTTTAGCGAAGCGGTGAACCTGTCTAAGCCTTGCTCTTTATATCGATTGATATTCTCCAGCACAACAATTGAGTTATCTAAAAGCAGCCCAATACCTAATGTCAATCCACTCAAAGAAATGATGTTCAATTGAATGTCGAGAACAAACATAAGGGTAAAAGTGAGGAAAATGCTTGCTGGAATTGAAATCCCAATAGTGAAAGGAGTTCGGGCATCGTTTAGAAAAAGAAACAGCACCATAAATGCCAGCACACCACCTATAAGCAAGGTCTGAAGTAAGTTAGAGATGGAGTTCTGAATATAGGTAGCATCCTCGAGTACAATCCCGATTTCTATTTCCGGGTATTGAGTTTCTATCTCTCCTAAGGTTTCCAATAAAGTTTCAAATACAGATACTGTATTTGACCCAAACTCTTTTTTTACCTGAACACTTAGTATCTCTTTATCATCCAATAGTGCAAAGGATGTAGGATCTGCTTCAGTAAGGGTAATATCAGCCAGTTCATCAAGAAGTAGCACTCTCCCATTAGCCAGCGACTTGACCGGAGTTTGGCGAATATCTTCTATCGAATTTATTCGGCTTTCAATTTTTAAGGCATAGCGATACCAGCCGTCTCTAAGCTCTCCTGTCGAAGAAAACAGGTTTGCATCCTGAACCACCTGTTGCACCTGGGCCAGGGAAACATCAAAGCGATCAAGTAAAGAAGGGTCATAATTGATTTGCACTTCTGGCTCTACTGCACCAACCAGTATGGCCTGAGCTATCCCTTCTTGCTGCTCTAACCTTCGGGTAAATACCTGCTCTGCCCATTGCTTTAATTCTAGCTGGTCACTAAAACTTTGAATCTCCTGATTCTTATTGGAAAGCGACAAAGTCGCGACAGGCTGATCGGAACCTGAGGCGTATATGATTTGCGGCCTTTCGGACTGTTCTGGCAGTAAATACCGGGCCTGGTCCAGCTTTTCTCTCACATTCAGAAATGCCAAATCCATATCGGTTCCCCAGTTAAAGGTGAGGAACAATAGGCTCTTGCCTTGACGGGCTAACCCACGAATTTCTTTTACCCCTTTCACCGAACCCATAATCCCTTCCAGTGGCTCATTAATCCGGTACTCTACTTCCGAAGCTGGGGCTCCAATATACTCCGTCGAAATAAGTAAGCTCGGCTGGCTTACATCCGGTAGCAATTCTACGGATAACCGGGACAGAGAAATCCCACCAAAAATTAAAACGGCTAGAACAATGATAACCGAGGCAATGGGTTTTCTAAGAAGCAAATAGAGTTATTTTAGTTACTTAAAGAATAGTACTGATATGATTATTTGAAGTCCAACTTTCATAGAGAAAATTATGCTTTAATTAACCAATATTTAAGTAAGGTTGTACAATTCTAAAGTTGGCATCTTCCCAGCTTGGAATCTCGGGTGAACTAGAAGCCGTGGGGTTAATCTCTGTGGTATAAATACAAAAGCAAACTAAGACACGGAGCATTGACGAACACGTACCCGTGCATTATTCCAGCTTGAACATTTACTTATATCGATAAGCGCAATCAGTTAATGAAGCTCTTATGAATCTTTTTTTTGACGGAGTTAATTAAAAAAATTTCATTGTCCCTGATCTTTAACCTTGTAAACCCGCTTATGGGGTCACCTGTACTTTCAACTAATATATATTTGGTCACTTTTTTTGTAGCTAAATCAATCGAATGGAGCTTTCCCATATAGCTAAAGTAAATCTTTTCTTTCGTAATCGATAAATCATGAAGGATAATATTAATTCCCTGGCCTATTAGATCATTGGCATTTCCAGTAAATGACGTTTTCGTTTTTCTCATAAAAGGCTTATTGAATTCCGTTAATTCTTTATCCGGAAGAAGATTGAATACATATTTTTCAGATTCGGTTACAATAAAGATTAATGGAAGGCCTTTAAATCCATAGGTTAGCATACGTTGTGTATCGTTATAATCATGAGTAATACGATTATGGGATATGTATGAATCATTTAATGGTGTAATTCTGGGAATAAATTTATTCACCAATTTGGCTTCAGTATCGATTTGGATGAGCAATGAATCTTTGTATGGTGATTGTTGAATAAAGAAGGTATTGTTATCACCGTTCACTAAGTCAAGTGACCAATAATTTGTATTAATAAACTCACTTACAGTTCGGTCAATTTCTTTTCCATGTTTATCGTACTCAATTAAACTGCTTAAACCAGTATCCAAAACAAATATCCTGATTTGCTCTTGATTCTCCACGATGGTATTGATGGATGCAGGCTTTAGTAATTCATTAGGCCCCTTTCCTTTTTGAGCTATAGTTTTCACATATTCACCATTCGCTTCATATACATGAATGGCACCTCCTCGCACATCCAAAATCCAGTACTGTTCACCTACTTTTCCTATATCTACGGGGAAGTTCGATATTGGATCACTCCCATTAGCTGTTTCGATATCATACAGAGACTCGAAAACTAATGTATCCGAATTAATAACTTCATCTGATACTGTTAATCCTATATAATCAAAAGAATCTAATTCCAATTCTGACACATACCCTGGTACACTGTGCTCATTTTTACAACTTAGTATGAATACACTTAATATTAAAAATAATAATCGCATAAATATAAAAAGCAACGACTAGGTCATTGCTTTGATTGTTTGAAAATAACAGTTAATTATAGTGGTTATGAAGGATAACACCAATCATCTCCTCCATCATATTGTCCTCCAATAGTGCCTTCTTCGAGAAAAATTCCGTCTGAAGTATACATGATCCAAGACACGGTATCATTATCATTATTAACTATATCTATGATAACACTACCTGAAGAATTGGTACACTGCCACCAATCAGCATAAGATGCTCTAACGTCCATAAACATACAAAGTAGCATTACAAAGAAACAGCTAAATATTATTTTACTTTTTTTCATCACTGTATAGTTATTTAAAATTGAAGATCAAATCTATTCTACCAGAGCTGTATTCTCAAACTATTATCCCCATGATTATTCCCCATGATTATTCCCCATGATTATTCCCCATGATTATTCCCCATGATTATTCCCCATGATTATTCCCCAAAAAAAAGGTGTAACCACTATCGAAGGATTGCAAATTTATTTAGGCTTTTGGGTGGTTCTTTTCACGAAACGGTACATACAGTCATCATTATCAAATCCAAGTTCTCTCGCGATAGCATACATAGTAGTTTCTTTGTCACTATTTCTAAGTGCATTAACGGTAGCTACTGTCCAAATTCGATCGTGTACATCTTTTGGTCTTTCACCAAAATGGTGTAAGAAACTTCTGGAGAATTTTTTTGAGGAAGTATAGCCCATCTTTTGCGCCCATTGATAAATAGATTTTAGTTCGGAGCGATATTCTTGAAGTACATCTAGGGCTTCAGCTATATCTTTTTTCATGAATAGATATGAATTTTGTTTTAATACTTACTCAATAATCGAACTGATATGCTGCCCTAAAATATCAACAGCATTCTCTATGTGTTGCATTTGAGTTCATATTTATTGATGACCATTTTGACAAGACGGCTTTTTTACTTCTCTCTATTCTTAAGCCGTTGGAAATGAAAGAATTAATTTTAAAAGATCAAAATCAAGATTTCGTTACATCTAGCTATATAATCTGTTTCCTCAACCTGGCCACGGGCTCATTCAATTGCTCCCGGTATTTACTTACTGTCCTTCGGGCTACTTTATATCCTTTTTCATTAAGAGCATCCGCTAATGCCTGGTCACTCAAAGGATTTCTCTTGTCTTCATTATCAATAATTGTTTGAAGGATATTCTTGACTTCCCGGTTTGAGACTTCTTCTCCACTTTCGGTTTCTAATCCTTCGTTAAAGAAGTATTTAAGCTCATACACTCCAAAATTGGTCTGCACGTACTTCCCGTTTACTACACGAGATACCGTAGAGATATCCATCCCAATTCGCTCAGCTACATCTTTCAGAATCATGGGTTTTAATCCGTCTCCGAACTTGAAAAAATCTTCCTGCAGAGCTACCATCGTTTTCATGGTATTCATGAGTGTATTCTGACGTTGCCTTATTGATTCAATAAACCAGTTAGCCGAATCTATCTTCCCTTTCATGAATTGTTGTGTCTGAGCATCTGCCTTATCCTTTTTGGCTTTAATCTCATCCCACATCTGTTTGTACTCCGGAGAAATCCTAAGAGAAGGAGCGTTGCGTTGATTCAGATGAATAACAAACTCCCCATTCCCGGTTTCACTTTGATGTTCTCCCCTCCAATACACTTCAAAATCAGGTTCGATATAGTTTTGAGTTTCTTCCAGGCCGTCACTTACTGCACCAGGACGAGGGTCCATTCTTCTAATGGCTTCAAAAGCCTCTTTTAATGATTCTTCATCGGTGTTCAATCTCTGAATAATCTTATCGAAGTGCTTTTTTTCAAATGCTGCCCAGGTCCTATTAACTACTTCGATTGCCAACTCTCTTCCCGGTAACATTTCATCTGCTTCCCGGAGTTGTACTAATAAACAGTCTTGTAAGCTTGTAGAAGCAATCCCTATTGGATCCAGGAGCTGAATCTGCTTTCGTATTCGCTCCACATCTTCCTCTTCCAGATAAATTCCATGATTGAAGGCGATATTATCAGCAACAGCAATTAATTCGCGCCTGAAGTATCCATCTTCATCTAAAGAACCTAAAATTTGATCGGCAATAAGCCGCTCATCTTCAGACAAATCAAGCAGCGAAACCTGCTTCTCCAGCTCTTCTAGCAACGACTCATTATATGGATTGGGAAGGTCTCTCCATTCTTCTATATCCGGATTTACAGGGATTGAGTACGTCTCTCCTTCGAACTCAGTGTTTTTATCAAATTCATCCCAATCTACTTCATGCTCTTCCAGGCTTTCTAAAGCCTCTTCCCGTTCTTCTTTTGGGTCTTCCTCTTGTTGATCAATCCTTTCCTGAATTTGCTGCATCCCATCCAATTCTTCCAGAATAGGATTCATTTCAATTTCTTCCTTTATCCTTTGCTCCAGGGCAATTGTAGGTAGCTGCAATAGCTTTATATACTGCAACTGTTGGGGAGATAGCTTTTGCTGAAGCCCCTGCTGAAGCTTTTGGCTAATATTCTGTTGATTACGGAGCATTTACTCCTCCTCTTTTGACCTTACATATTCGCAAGCAGCAATAAACTCATCGTACCAATCCTGACCGTATCTCCTTACTAACGGAGCCTCAAGAAACTCAGCCAGATAAGTACCTTCCTCCTTACCTTTCTCACATGCAGGAGAACAAATATTTGGTACATATTCGAAATTAGCGTAGTCAAACCCAGCAATTTTTTTCAATCGAACAGGAAAAAGATGGCAACTCAGAGGTTTCTCCCAATTAAAGCGACCTTCGAAATAAGCCTTTTGAATAGTACAATAGGCGACATCATGTTCATCATAATTCACAAATACACATTCAGCCCCACCCACACATGAGATTTCATATCCCTTTTCTTTGGAGCCTATTACAACCCCTTCCCGATCAGCTACTTCTACCGCTTCAGGTCGCAATTCATCTTTTAGAAGTCGATAAGCTTTGTGGAGTATAGGTACTTCATCTTTAGAAACCGGGGCACCAGCGTCACCAACTACACAGCAAGCTCCCTTGCATCGAGGAAGGTCACAAGCAAACTTTGCTGTTGCTACATCATCCGCTATTATGGTATCCTGTACTTTGATCATCGGCCCAATATACAAACATCGTGCCAATCCGAAATATCCTATTGATAACTATTCTTTTTGGAACATTATTTCAAAGCATTCTTTAACAATTTGATAACCTATTCCCAACTATCTTCACGATTGAACTAAATCTAATCTTCCTATGAAATTATCGGTTTCTTCTCTTTCTATTTTCACGTTCATCATCGTCCTTGCAGGTTGCTCAGGATTAAATGAACAGGAATTCTCTGTCGACTATGAAAAATTTACACTTGATAACGGTCTTGAAGTAATCTTCCATCAGGATGACTCCGATCCTGTTACTGCGGTAGCTCTAACTTTTCATGTTGGATCTTCCAGAGAGAAAGAAGGCAAAACCGGTTTTGCTCATTTGTTTGAACACCTCCTATTCTTAGAATCAGAAAACCTGGGTAAAGGTGGTCTTGATCAAATGAGTAGTAGAATTGGTGGTTCAGGTGCCAATGGATCAACAAGTCGTGATCGTACCAACTATTTCCAAACTGTACCCAACGACGCTCTTGAAAAAATGATTTGGGCTGAAGCAGATAAACTTGGGTACTTCATCAACACAGTTACGGAAGCTGTTGTAGCAAAGGAGAAGCAGGTTGTAAAGAATGAAAAGCGCCAGGGAATTGATAATCAGCCTTATGGCCATGCCAATTATGTGATCGGTAAGAACATGTATCCCGAAGAGCACCCATATAACTGGCAGGTGATTGGATCGCTCGAAGATCTGCAAAATGCCACCTTAGCTGATGTAAAGGAATTCTATAATACCTGGTACACACCAAATAATGCTACACTAGTGATAGCCGGAGATTTTGATCCTGTGCAGGCAAAAGAATGGATACACAAATACTTTGATGAAATTCCAAGGGGAATTGAGATCGAACCAATTGAAGATCGACCAGCAGTTCTTGCTGAAACTAAAAAACTTTATTACGAAGATAATTTTGCTCGCCTTCCTGAATTAAGAATGTACTGGCCAGGTGTCGACCTTTACCATCCAGACTCCTATGCATTGGACATTTTGATGGAATTATTGGCTTCTGGTAAAAAAGCTCCACTTAATAAAGTATTGATCGATGAGAAAGAACTTACTTCGACGGTGTTCATGTTCAGCAACAATTCTGAGATAGCTGGTGAAGTTGGTTTTATTACCAGGGCATTCCCTGGTACCGACTTGAACGAAGTACATGTAGCCGTAGAAGAAGCTTTCACCAGGTTTGAAGAAGAAGGGTTTACCGATGCCGATTTAAACAGAATCAAAGCAGGTATTGAAACTCAATTTTATAATGGCCTTTCAAGTGTATTGGGTAAAGCGTTCAACCTTGCTCAGTACAATATTTTTGCTGATGATCCCGGATACATTAATGAAGACATCAAAAAAACCTTAGCGGTTACCCGTGAAGATGTAATGCGAGTTTATGAGCAATACATCAAAGGAAAGGATTTTGTAGCTACCAGTTTTGTCCCAAGAGGCCAAACCGATTTAATTCTTGATGGCTCTGAACTAGCTAGTGTTGAGGAAGAGGTAATCGCTGAAAGCGGTGCTGATGAGTCTTTCACCCTTCCCGAAGAAACTGATTATGAGCGTACCGCTTCTAGTTTCGACCGAACTGTTGAGCCACCATATGGAGAAAGCCCAACGATTAAAATCCCTGAGATTTGGGAAACTGAGCTTTCTAATGGATTGAAAGTTTACGGCATTGAAAACACAGAATTACCGCTCGTTCAGTTTGAGTTAAAGCTAAAAGGAGGCTTGTTGCTAGATGATCCTGATAAAGTAGGGGTAGCTAACCTTGTAGCTGAAGTTATGACCAGAGGAACGGCAAATAAAACTCCGGAAGAATTAGAAGAAGCTATTGATGATCTGGGTGCATCCATAAATATTAGTTCAGGACAGCAAAGCATCAGCATTACTGGTAATACTCTTTCACGAAACTATTCAGCTACAATGGCTCTGGTTCAGGAAATGCTTTTGGAACCTAGATGGGATGAAACTGAGTTCGATTTAGCTAAACAAAGCACTTTAAGTCAAATTGCAGCGCAAAGTGCTAATCCAAATAGTATAGCAGCCAACGCCTATAACAAATTGATTTATGGTGAAGATAACATTCTATCCAATAACTCCATTGGAACTACTGAAAGTGTTGAAACTATCACGATTGATGATCTGAAATCGTATTACGAAAGTAACTTCTCTCCTACTCTTGCTAGTTACATGGTTGTAGGATCTGTAAATGAACGAGCAGTTACTTCAGCACTTCGAGGAATACAGGAAGGTTGGGCTGCGAAAGATGTACAGCTTCCTGAACTTACTTTTCCTGAGGCTCCCTCTGAATCGCAGGTATATTTCTATGACGTACCTAATGCAAAGCAATCCGTAATCCGTTTTGGTTACCTGGCTATGCCCGTTACCGACGAAAATTATTACCCTGCTACAGTTATGAATTATATCCTGGGTGGCGGTGGCTTTGCTTCAAGATTTACCCAGGAACTTCGAGAAGGAAAGGGATACACATATGGAATTGGATCAGGATTTGGTGGTTCTGCCCTTCCAGGTCCATTTACCATTAGTAGTGGAGTACGAACTAATGTTACCTACGAATCAGCGGCTTTGGTCAAAGAAATTCTGGAGCAGTATCCAACTACTTTTACCGAACAGGATCTTGAAACCACTAAGAGTTTTCTATTAAAGAGTAATGCCCGTCGATTTGAGACCTTAGGTGCAAAACTGAATATGGTCGAAAACATCTCAGATTATGGATGGAGTCCGAATTACATCCTGGAAAGAGAACAAATAGTTCAGGACATGACCATTGATCGTATTTCGGAACTTGCAGGAGAATATGCCAATCCAAATCGAATGATCTATTTAGTGGTTGGAGATGCCGCTACTCAAATGGATAGATTGGAGGCTCTTGGTTTTGGTAAACCAATTTTAATAAGCGAGAATTTTAGAGAAGGAAATTAAGCTCCATGCAAAACAGGGTTAATGAGCTCATCGAAAAGCTCGAACTTTCCCAACATGTAGAAGGCGGTTTCTTTAAAGAAACCTACAGAAGTGAAGGAAGCATATCCGAAGGAAGCCTTTCAGAAGAATTCGAAGGATCTCGAAATTATTCTACCGGCATTTACTTCCTTCTCACTTCGGATACCTTTTCTGCATTCCATCGAATCAAACAGGATGAGATGTGGCACTTCTACGAAGGTTCTCCATTGACTATCCACATGATTGATGAGCGAGGTAAGTATTCATTTCATCGATTAGGCCTCGAATTGGGGGATCAACAATCTCCTCAGTTTACAGTTCCCCGGGGGTATTGGTTTGCTGCTGAGGTTGAAGACCCAAATAGCTACACCCTGATTGGATGCACTGTTTCCCCTGGTTTTGATTTCTCTGATTTTGAGTTAGCTGACAGAAAAAATCTAATCGAATCCTTCCCCTCCCATGAACAAATTATAAATCGACTTACCAGGTTTTGACTATTGATTTAAAGAATTTTCTAGTCATTCAAACCGGCATTAGTGCATAATTTATTTAACCCACCCCTTTCCCCTCCGAGGAGGGGAACTCTTTGATAAAGTTTCATTACTGAAAGTGAACAACTCTCTTCAATAATCAAAAGTCAATCCTCCCCTCCATTGGAGGGGATTGAGGGGTGGGTTAAATTTAAAGATTGAAATAAGTTATTACTTTAGCTCATTGTATTAGGTACTACTACTTCTGGTTGGTATAGATTTTGCCGAATCCTTACCTTTTAGTTCATATTCACTTTTAGATTAAAGACCATAGAAGACGCACGTACATTACTCGAGTTAGTAGTCCAGCTTGGCGATACTGATCCTGTTTCACTTTTTGGTTTGCATGACCAAAACATAAGAGTGCTAGATACCAATTTTCCCGAAACTAAAATCAACGCCCGGGGAGAACGGGTTAAGATAACCGGACCTAGTTCTGAAGTATCTCTTGTTAAGGAAATAATAGAAGGCATGATTGAGGTAGCTCAGCGAAAGTCGAAGGTTACCGAGGACGATGTAAATACCTTAATAGCACTTAAAAGTGGAGAACTCCAGGCGAAAGAGCGTAAGCACCCTGCTTATACAGGGGATGGGGAACTCATTCTTTATACTCATAAAGGAGAAGCCATCCTTGCTAAAACGCCGGGACAAAAGCGGATTTATAAATCTTCTGCCGCCAATGATATTGTATTCGCCATTGGACCTGCAGGTACCGGAAAAACTTATACCTCGGTCGCTTTAGCAGTTAAAGCCCTTAAAGAACGCAGAGTTCAAAAAATCATTCTTGCAAGACCTGCCGTTGAGGCTGGCGAAAATCTGGGCTTTCTTCCTGGAGATTTAAAGGAAAAAATTGACCCTTACCTCCGCCCTCTCTATGATGCTTTAGAGGATATGATTGATCAGGAAAAACTGAACCTTCATCTTTCGAAAAATGTGATAGAGATTGCTCCTCTGGCATATATGAGAGGCCGTACATTAAATAATGCTTTCGTGATTTTGGATGAAGCCCAAAATGCGACAAATACACAAATGAAGATGTTCCTGACAAGAATTGGCTTCAATAGCAGAGCAATTATTACCGGAGACATTACTCAAACCGACCTCCCGAAAAGGCAACAATCAGGACTAGTTTCCATCCAAAAAATTCTGGCAGATATTGAAGGGATCGACTTTGTGTACTTACGAGATGAAGATGTTGTAAGACATAAGCTGGTTAAGGATATCATTAATGCATATGACCGCTACGACGAAGAGCAGGAAGAATCCTAATTTGAGTACAAATCAAACATACGTTGCAGCCCTCTATGAAGGAACTTTTTCTGTAGGCCTTGATCGAATATTCAATCGCATCCCAAAAGATGGTCAACCAGCGAAAGGCGCACTTAAAATCTCACTTAACCCCTTCCTGATTGTTACTCCAGATAGGAATATCCTTTTTGATTGTGGGATAGGCGAATTTGGTGAGGATACCGGACCGCATTTTATTCGAAAGAATCTTGAAGAGCATGGACTCACCGAGTTTGACATAACCGATGTTTTCTTGAGTCATCTTCATTATGACCATATTGGTGGGTTAGCAAATAAGGAGAACGGGTACTGGGAACTCACTTTCCCCGATGCAAAAATATGGACTTCTGAAAAAGATTGGGAAAGAGCTACCGCAAAAGAGGTATGGTATGATGAGGAGAAAACGGAATTTCTTTCCTTCGTTGATGCACGGGCAGATATACACTTTTTGAATGAACAAGACCAACCTTATCCAGAAATCTCTGTTGAAAAGATTGGCGGTCATACTGAACATCACTTAGTTCTTCTTTTTAATGATGGAACCAACAAATTCCTTCAGGCTGGAGATGTCATAGCAACCCGGAGTCAGATCAATAGAAAATTTGCTGCTAAATATGATTTTGATCCTCAAACCAGTCAGGCTCAAAGAGAGAGGTTGGCCAAACTTGCTTTTGATGAAGGCTATATCGTCCTTGGATTTCATGATGACCAGGATCCCATTGTTAAGATTACGGGGTATGACGAAAAAACTGGTTATCAAACCGAAGCACTAGAATCTTATGTCCCTTCCTAAGCATGTATTAAGTATAAAAGAGGTTCTTGAGGAAAAAGGCTTCCCATCAAAAATTGATGCTGTTGTTATTCTGGGGTCGGGGTTGGGAAGCTTTGGCGGTGAAATTGAAAACCCAATTACAGTCCCTTACTCAGAAATTCCTGGCTTTCCTCAATCAACAGTACAAGGGCATTCCGGTTCCTTAATCTTTGGGACTATCAATAATAAATCTGTACTAGCCTTCTCTGGTCGATTTCATTTCTATGAAGGTTATGATTTAGAAAAAACAGTGCTTCCAGTCCAACTAGCAAAAGCTTTCGAAACCGATAAACTACTTATTTCCAATGCAGCCGGAGGCATAAACCTGGATTTCCAGGTCGGTGATCTGATGGTAATCGATACGATTATGAGTCCAGCTAAAGAGTTGAATATCACTTCAGGCACCCAACTTTCTGAAATTGCCCTATCCGTCCGGGACATTGCTTCTTCTTTAAGCGTCCCTACAAAGAAAGGCTCCTACCTCTATGTAACCGGCCCCAACTATGAGACCAAATCAGAAATCCATGCTTTCCGATTTCTTGGAGGAGACGCTGTAGGAATGAGCACGGCTCCTGAGCTTATTGAAGCGGAGCGTTTGGGTGTGAAAGCAGCTGCCATTTCCTTAATCACCAATGCTGCAGCAGGTGTTACTGACCAAAAGCTCGATCATTCTGAGGTAAAAGATGCTGCTGAGGCGAAGAAAGAAGTTTTTGCTAAGCTTGTTAAGGGATTGATTGAAGCGCTATAAATTATCTAATTGTATGCGCATAGGATATCTTCTATCTAATCCCTCGTATATACCATATACAGCTTCATCTGTAGCTCTATAGAAATAGAAGTTTTTCGATACTGTAATTAATTCTTTTTCATTACTTGAAAGATTAATCCTAATGATCTGGCTGTTGCTCTCCTCCGAAAAATTATAAATACGAAAGTAGGCATATTCAGAGGTAACATCGAAAACACTAAAAAGAGGAAAATTCCCCGGCTCTCTTAAATTGTTTTCAACATTTGGGAATATCGTTGTTAATCCTTCGTACTCATCTAAAATATAGTCTACCTCTTCTTCTTTTTTCTTTCTTTTCGGAAAATATCCTAAATCGTAGTTTTTTACTGATCGAGTAACCAAATCAACTTCTGTAACTGAGAATTCTTTTGAGTTAGCTATGAAGAGCTTGCTATTTCTAAATATCCGATACGTCTCATAGCTTAGAAATTCATTTTGCATTATACCATTTCCCTTTCTATCAGCCACTACCCCTGTAGGTAATACATACAATTCCTCTTCCATTTCGAGTTTATCATTTAACGAGTATAGAATAAAAGATTGATCATTTTTACCATCAGAATGCTGGGAAAAAACATCTTTGAAAATTCCAAAATACTGATCTCCTACTTTTGCAAAATCATATATAAGAAATGGATAATAACTTGGAAGAGAGAAACCCATTCTGTATATAAGTGAATCGTTTCGGACACCATATGATTCAATTTTATTTCCTCTCATATCTAAGATGAAAATGTTATTCTTTTCATCTACATAAATAGAATTAACCACTTGAAATTCACCTGGCCCCATTCCATTACCACCTTGAATTCCCAAGCTTACTCCATTTTTATCAAGTAACTGCAAATTCCAATCACTAGGACTAACAGCTAGAACATTTCCATAATTATCCAAATCTAGACGAAATGGTATTATGATGTTTTCACTTGTAAATGGCTCCTGCTCAGATTCTATTTGAACTTGATTTAAATTCGCTACAAAGGAAGAAAAAGTCTGACTTTTTTCCTCCTCCTTCTTAGAGCTCTTTTTTTTACATGTAGCAAGAAAAAAAGAAAGGAACAGAAAGGTTACGCAAATGATGAAACTTAGATTTCTCAATTTTCTGCTCCTCAATTAACTAAAAACCTTCTGCTTCTGCTATTGTACATGCATAATATGACGTGTTACATGCCATAACATGAATAACAGCTGCTGCATATTGGTCGGGTATAGATGGGTCATAAGGGTTAGAATTAATACAAACTATTAAGCCAATTTCACAGGCTCCCGGGTCATTTGAAAAAGAATCACTTGTAAAGAATAATAACATTAATAAAACTGAACTGAGCTTAAAAAAATTTTTCATCTCTTTAGATATTTAGTTGAGGTTGAGAAATAGGGTAATAATCTTAAACTATTCTATTGCTTCAATTCTCCTCAATTTTTTCCTTGAAATTTTTTGGTGTCATTCCAACTGCTTTAGAAAATGATCTACTAAACGCACTGTAGCTTATAAAGCCAACTTCAAAACCAGCACAGCATATGTTTTCTTCTTTCTCCATACTTCCTAAGATTTCTTTTGAAGCTTCAATCCTTAAATGAAGGATGTAGTTTTTCAAACCGTGCCCGACGTAGTGTTTAAATTTACCCGAGAAATTTTTATTTGATATACAACATTGTTTCAATGCTATTGATACGTTGAGATCAGATTCGAATAAATGTTCATGTACAAACTTATACACTCTTTGCACATCTATTGGCCATTCTTCTTTGCAATTATCAAACTTTAAAGTGTACTGCTCCTTGATTACTTGAATTCTCTTAAACCTATCTATCATGTTTCTTTTTAGTTACGGACAAAAAGTAATTCACGATTTTTAGCATTCAAAATTTATTTTGGTTCAACCTGTCTTTTAACCGAATACCTTTGGTAATCATCAGTGAAGTCGAAGGATCAAACTATATTTAAACCCAGTTAGATCCTTCGCAGGTATGCTCAGGATGACTATCCTGATTTACCTAATTGATTTAGGTATGAAATTTTTGCAACTTACCTAACACAATTAGGTATGCACGCAAAAATTTTGTCATGATTTCACGAGAACTAAAAGCAGCTTCATCAAAACCATTAATCCTATCCATCTTAAGCAGAGGTGAGAGCTACGGATACGAGATTATCCAAAAAATCGAGCAGATTTCAGGAGGCGAATGGGAATGGTCAGAAGCGATGCTCTACCCTGTTCTCCATCGACTTGATGCTGACGGATTGATCCAATCCAGATGGGCTATTCTTGAGAACGGCCGAAAACGTAAATACTACAGCCTTACTTCAAAAGGTAAAGAAGCACTGCAAGTAGAAAAACAACGCTGGATGAAAGTACATAATGCCCTAATAAGCCTATGGGGGCCTAATCCGAAACTATCATTTGAGTAATAAAACTATGTTTAACCTGGAAAACGCCGTAAGAGAGTGGCACAAAAAACTCAAAAAGCACCCTGATCTTGAACCCGGGGTAATTGAAGAGTTAGAAACACATCTTTATGATAAAATTGACTCGCTAAAATCTGAGGGGTTAAGTGAAGAAGAAGCATTTAATAGGGCTTCCTCTGAAATCCCAGGAGCTGTTAGTTCTTTCGCTTCTGAATTTAGCAAAGCCAAAAAGCGACCTATAATAAAAGGCACCAAAGTTTCTTTTTGGATGCTCATACCTAATTATTTCAAGGTAGCTCTGCGTCAGCTTTACAGGCAAAAAGGATATTCTATAATAAATATTCTGGGACTGGCAGTCGGTATAGCTACTACCATTTTGATAATGATGTATGTAAAGCATGAGCTCAGCTATGATACTTTTCATACTAATTCAGACCGGATTTACAGGCTTATAAATGAGAACCCTACTTCTGGTCAACAGGGTATTGCAAAGGTAAATGGTCCCTGGGGAGTAACTGCAAATGAGAATATTCCGGAGGTAGATAATGTAACCCGATTTGTCTTTTTCACAACTCCCATTGTACAACGTGGCGAAACTTCCAATTACGAAGTTTCTGGGTTCTATGCTGATGCTTCGGTGTTTGATGTTTTTGGGTATGAAATGATTAGCGGTGATCCCAAAACCGCGCTGGTTAATCCGAATTCAGTCGCACTTACTGAACAGGTTGCAGAAATTTACTTCCCTAACGAAGACCCCGTTGGTAAATCACTTACCATGGATGGAGTTGAATATACCGTTACTGCTCTGCTAGAAGACATACCTGGAAATACACATATTTCATTCCGCTACCTGGTTTCTATGTCAAGTCTTACTCACCCGGAAAGGGACGACTGGATACGCTGGAACCAATTTTATACCTATCTCTTACTGGCTGAAGAAGCTACTCCTGATGTAGTGGCGCAGAAATTCCAGGAGATATTGCCAACTTATATTAGTGAGGACGCTTTACCCAACTATAACGCAAGCTTACAGTTGATCTCGGATATCCATCTTAACTCTGATTTATTCAGGGAAATAACTGCCAACTCGAACATCATTTATGTATATGTATTTTCTGCAATTGCCCTTCTGATTCTCCTTATAGCTTGTGTCAATTTCACAAACCTTGCTACAGCAAAAGCTATGAACAGGGCCAGGGAAATAGGAGTAAGAAAATCTGCAGGTGCTTTGAAATCAACTCTACGAGCTCAGTTCCTTGGTGAGTCTATTGTATACACAGCCATTTCTTCAATTTTTGCAATTGGACTGGCTATTGCTGCACTTAATCTTTTCAACCAAATTACCCTACAAAGCTTTACTGTTTCCGACTTATTTGACTTCCAGCTTATAAGTTGGATACTCATTTTAATTGTCTTTATCGGAATCTTATCCGGAAGCTATCCTGCTTTCCTGTTATCCGCATTTAAGCCTGTACAATCTCTGAAAGGAGAAATTAAGATATCCGGGAGCAACACAGTAAGAAGTGGATTAATCGTATTCCAGTTTGCAATTACTACTGCATTGATTCTTGCAACAAGTGTTGTAATTCAACAGCTAAATTATGTACAAAACCAGGATCTTGGTTTCGACAAAGAACAACTGGTTATATTGAGAATCAGAGATAATAGCTTGAGAGAACAGGCTGATACTTTTAAAGAAGAGCTCCTTCGAAACCCTAATATCATTAATGCTTCTATATCAGCAAACTTCCCAGGCGGAACCGATTATGGAATACCAAGTCAGCCTGAAGGGATTCCTGAAGAGCAACGCCCCCCTATGCGAGTACTTGCTGTAGATCACGAGTTCGTTGAAACCTTCGGAATGAAAGTAGCTCAGGGCAGAAGTTTCTCAAGGGATATTACTACCGATGCTTTTGGTTCTGTACTGATAAACGAGGAGGCTGCGAGACAATTAGGGTGGGAAAACCCTCTTGATCACAGGATATCAATCGATGCAATTGGTTTTGGTCCTGCACCGGTAATTGGTGTTCTTGAAGACTTTCATTTTAGGTCGTTTAGAGAAGCTATCTCCCCCATCATGCTATTTATCCCTACAGCTGATTGGTACACCTACTATACCATCCGAATTTCTCCTGATAATGTAGAAGAAAGCCTTGCTCATATTCAAAGTACCTGGGAGAAGTTCGACCCTGTGAACCCTTTCTCCAGCATCTTTTTTGATAGTTATTATCAGGGTTTGTACTACCAGGAACAGAGTACACAAAACTTGCTCAACTACTCCACCTTGTTGGCTATAATTATCTCGGCAATCGGCCTGTTTGGCTTAGCTTCTTTTATCACAGAAAAGAGAACGAAAGAAATTGGTATCCGAAAAGTACTTGGAGCTTCTGTAAGAGAAGTGGTCTTCATGATGGCTAAGCAATTCACAAAATTTGTAGCCATTTCCCTTTTAATTGCTATTCCAGTGGCTTATTTCGGAATGGGTAAATGGCTTGAAAGTTTTGCCTATAAAACGAATATAAACGCTATCACCATTTTAATTACTGCAGCTAGTGTTTTTGGAATAGCGTGGGTATCAGTGAGTTATCAATCCATAAAAGCTGCTTTATCTAATCCAATTAAGAGCTTAAGAAGTGAGTAACTGAAAGTCATCCTGAGGCCGCCGCCGAAGGATCAGCTGATCCTTCGCTTTCGCTCAGGATTGTATATGTCAGGTAATTCGTTGACAGTTTTGGTTAAACTCAGTGAGTCATTATTCACTTCTAACCATTTTTTAATGAAGTCATCCCGAACTTGTTTCGGGATCTTATGGAATGGCTGGAAATGTACTATTCATCGCTACCCCTTACACCGGGAAGAATACTACCAATTCATTGCTCAGAGGTAGAGTTTGATGCTCTTAGGGTGTTGATTAACCAGAGGTACCTTCCTTGTTATATTTTTGAGGTGCTTTATAGTTCCAATCCTCACAAAGATCCCGAAACAAGTTCGGGATGACTCTGAGATTGAAAGTTTTGTATAGATTCATGAAACCAAGCATTCAGAGTTGTCAACGAATTACCTGATATCTACAAGGATGACTAACTAAAAAAATACCACGGTGGTAGGGTACCACCGTGGTTAGGCTTTAACTCTCTTGACATATTGTTTTAGGGTATGATTGTGATTTTGTTCCTATAACACCCTTGACTCTTCCAGATTTATATCCGCCCATTTCCAAGCCTCTCTCAATCTTATCTTAATCCCCTCTGCCTCCTTGTAATCTCCTTGGTTGATATAACTATTGTATAAACCGAACAACGACCATCCGTTTTCTGGAAAAATCTCCAGGTCTTCTTTATACACCTCCTGAGCTTCTGCAATCCTTTTAGCTTTTAGTAGAACAGCCCCTAAAGATTGGCGGACTGGATAGTGCCAGTCAGATGGCTCGTTATAATTGAGTTCGTCTTCAAGCTCAACTGCTTTTCTAAGGATGAAGATCGCTTTATCGTAGTTTTCATCCTTCCCTTCGATTTCTCCTTCAAGGGTAAGGGAAGCTATAGATAGAACATCAACAGCTGAGTTTATTTCCCAAACAGTGATTCCCTCTAAACGCGCATCCTCACGAAGTTTATCTAAAGCTTTTAATTCATTTCGCGCAGCATCAGTATTTCCTTCAGCGGTATAAGCAATACCTCTGGCATAATGCCAAATTGCTCTTGGATATACTAAATCTTCAGCTGGCTCAGGAGTAGCCATAATCTTTTCCCATTTTCCGAACCTCACATAAGCATATAATGGAGTTACCCAATAGTGTTGAAGTGTTCCAAGCCCTGGGGTTCTCATGTTATCTTCATCTACATGATGAGCCATATGCTCCGCGGCCATTATCGCTTTCTTGCTATTTCCTTGAAGAGTAGCCATTGCCCATAGGAAATGTTGATTATGAGGTACATAAGCCAATGGATATAGTCCTTGTCTTCTACACTGATTTACATAATCCTCGTCCACAAGAATAGCACGTTCATTAGCTTCTACTCCTTCCTGGTATAACCCGGTTCGGATATAAATATGGCTTGGCATATGAACAAGGTGACCAGACGCCGGAACCAAATCTTCGAGTGTCTTGGCATATTTTAGTGCTCTTTCAGAAGTCTTCGATGCTTCAACTACATGGATGTAATAGTGAATCAGACCTGCATGCTTTGGATGCTGTTCTAATCCTTCTTCTAATACCTCAAGTATTTCTGGTGTCCACTCTTTTGGCCGGCCATTACTTTCCCAATAGTCCCAGGCATGAATCACCATAAGTGCTTCCGCAAGCATGGTGCGTACATTAGGGTCGTTAGGATATTTCTTTACTACTTTCTTCATGGCTCTAGCGTATGCAGCATCCAGTTCCGTCCGATCAGAAAGTGTTTCATCAGCAGAATAGCGTGTAGCTAATGCGTCTACTAAATCGCGTTCCTTTTGTGATGCATATTTTTTAAGACTCACCGCCTTCTGAATAGCTTCGTATGCTGGTATTACCGCAGCTGGCTCCATTGCAGCATTGATATTTGAACCTAATACCAGAGCCTGTCCCCAGTATGCAATTGCCGAGTTAGGGTCAATAAGTGCTACTTGTTCATAAGAACGAGCTGCTTCCAAATGATTAAATCCATACGTAAGTGCAATTGCCTGATTAAAGAAAATACTAGCCAGATCATCTTTAGAAGAGATCTCAAAGTCATGCATCCCCATACCCTCGAATAGAGGTGCATGTTGTGCCTTAAACAACTTGTCACCTTGCATAGGCTGACTTAAAGCTAATTGTGCTGATGCCGTCACGATCAGCACACCCATTATTATTTGTCTCATTGTTATTACTACCTAAATGTTAAGTTTATTTTTCTTAGTGATTATTCAATCTTGACGCCTCATTTCTGATGCGGTAAAAATTACGCAGTTAGACCAGGTGGGATGCGAGTCCTTGCGTCAACAATGGGTGTACAGGTACACTAAGGTAGGAGTAAACATTAGGTGATCAGCCTAATTTTTTTGTGCTAAAACTGGTTTTATTGAGGTTTCTATGAAACCTCAAGTGACTCTTTTTCGAGCGCTATCATAAACTCGGTGAGATTATCCTCGGTATTCAAATCCAGTTTTTTTCTAAGACGATAGCGGGCTGTTTTAACGGAATCAGGAGAAATACCCAGAATGGCAGCCATCTCTTTAATGGTAAGATTTAGTTTTACTAAGGCAGAAAGCCTCATTTCATTGGGAGTCAGGTCGGAATAGCGTTCTTTAAGGATGTGGTAAAACCCGGAATGTACTTCTTCGAAATGCATCTTGAATTGCTTCCAGTCCTCATCAAGGCTAAAACTTTGATCAACGAGTCGAGAAAGGCTATTTAATTCACGAGAAGAAACCTCTCTCTTCAGGTTTTCAACCTTTTCCTTCATTTCTTCCATCATCTCATTTTTCTGCACCATATTGAGGCTATGAGTAGTAAGCTGCTTATTCTTAAACTCAATATCCCGTTGAAGTTCTTTTCTTTTCAACTTCGATACTTCAAGTTCTGCCTCTCCTTTTTGAATCTTATGCCGCTGACTTCTGACTATTAATAAACCTATCACGATAAAGAGAGCCAATCCACCAACCAGTGAAGCCTGTATGATACTCCTTCTTTCATTTTCGGCCTGTAGAGCAGCGATTTCCTGTTCCCTTTCTCCAATTCGGAACCGGGCTTCAAACTCTACCAGATTCTTTGCTCGCTCTTCGTCTAAAATAGAATCCCGAACAGCAATTAATTCTTCATGGTATGCTGTTGCTTCATCATAAGCTCCAGTCTCTTTGGCAACCTGAATAAGTACCTCAATATTGTTTTCTGCCATCCTCCAGTCATTCACTGACAAAGCCAATGTTTTAGCTTTGAAGGCCGCGTCTCTGGAGTCTGCTA
This sequence comes from Balneola sp., assembly GCA_003712055.1. Classification (NCBI taxonomy): domain Bacteria; kingdom Pseudomonadati; phylum Balneolota; class Balneolia; order Balneolales; family Balneolaceae; genus Balneola; species Balneola sp. The sequence continues at coordinate 24,683 of RHLJ01000006.1, read as the reverse complement.
AATCACCTTTGTTAAGGTGCATATGGGAAAGTTTATTCAATAAAAACTGAGTAGTATTGGAGAACCCGGCCTGCTCTGCCTTCTCAATTCCTTCTTCCAGAATATTGGTGGCCCGATCATAATTACCCATTTCATAGTACACTTCGGCAACTTCGTCAAGGTTGTGCAAGGCCATAAACGTATTGCCTAATGAATCGGCTAGTTTTACTGCATTGTTAGCCATTTCAAGGGCTTCTGATAACCTGTCTTCATCCTGGTAAATATTCGCAATGTTAAGCATGAGCTGCGGCACAGCATGCTGGTAGCCCTTATCCTTAAACAAGGATATCGCTTTTTGATAATACTCCGCTGCTTTCTCAAGATTCCCGTTTTTCTCTTCCAGAAATCCAGCTTCTGAAAGTGCAATCGATTCTCCTCCCCAATCTCCTATTTCCTGGGCTTTGTGTATGGCATCGTGTAAAAAACGCTGAGCTATTCTGTATTCTTCAAGGTTTTGCTGAACCAGTCCCAGCTTAGTAAGTGCAAAAACCTCACCGCGTTCATTCCCTAGTTCTCGGGCATATTCCAGCGATTTGAAGTATAGTTCTGAAGCTCGCTCATATTCTGAGATATCTACATATGAAGAACCTAACACCTGTAGAACCCTAAGTTCATTCGCCTTTTCTCCAAGTCGCTCAAAGATGATTTGAGCGTCCAGGAAATTGTTTATAGCTGCTGACTTTTTATCCGTAAATGCAAAGGCATACCCTAAAAAGTAATGACTTTCGGCTATCAGACTATCACTATTTAATGCTTTGGATAGATCCAGCGCCTCCTGGGCATATTCGGTAGCTAGTTGGGTATTTTGAAAAGATATTCTTGATGAAAGTCGGTGCAAAATCTCTATACGGTCGGAACCCGCACTGTTTTCCAATTGCTGAGTGAGCTCATCAAGCTGGGAAGCTCCATGGCCATGTTGTGCATTGGCTGTTCCGGAAATAATAAGTAGTAGAGAAATGGAGAACCAAATAACCCTAATTGCTAACATAACCCGATTAATTGATTGGCTTAAAATAAACGATCGGGTTCTATCGAACAAGTTAGGTTATTGTTGCGCAGTGATTTTGGATAGTTAAGACATAAATTGCATTTGGGTAGCAGGATGTACATATTTTTTATTGGTGTTAGACTTAACATATTAAAGGGTATTATGATGGGTGCATTTCTTGATTTAGAGTTTCATAAACGAATTGGTCTTTTTCTGGTAATAAGTACCATTGTAGGATTCCTATCCCTTTGGCTTTCTCTAAAAATTGTTTATCCGGACGGATCTGTCCCCCAACTTAAGGGTTACTGTTGCGAGTACTGCGAAAATGGAACGGCTTGTGTTCAGGCCGCTGTCGGTGATCCATCGGCTTCCAAGTCAGAAGTATGCTCACACATGAGTTCTTATGAGGATAAAAAAGGTGTTGCCATTTCAGTTCCAATTGCCCCTTCGGATACATGGAGTAATGTAGCTTATCTAGTGATTGCTCTGCTTCCCCTCGCCCAACGCATTCGTACAAATATTACTGCTATCCTATTTACTGTGGTAGCCTTGATATTGGGATTTGGAAGCGGCCTCTTTCATGCAGCTGGCACCCCAAATGGTGAACTTGCAGACGTTTTCGGGATGTTCATCGTGTTTGGTTTCCTGGCAGCGAACAGTGTTCTTGTTTTGCTTGATAAAAAAATATTCTGCTACTCATCGTTCTAACTGCTGTACTCACATGGATGCAATTCTTTTTAAGATCGGTTTCAGGTGATGTATTAGCACTTGGTACGATCGCAGCCATCATTCTTATTCCTCTTATTATTTCGAGTAGAGGTAAGCCACATCATGGGAGAGTGCTTTGGTGCTTAGTCATTTTTATTATAGCCATTGTTTTTAGGCAACTTGATTCCACTTTTTGCGGAATTTTTGGTGAGCACTGCATTATCCAGGGACATGCCATTTGGCATACCATTTCTGCTTTTGGGATAGGCTATGTTTTTTGGGTGCAACAGGAACTTACTGAAGAAGCAATTGATACAGAATCAACTATGGCAGTTGAATGAAGTGAATTAAGATTCTGCTTTTGAATTTCCCCAGGCTCCATATACTTGATCTAGTATTTTTTTAGCCTTGCCAGAATTGCCATGATTGCCAGGTGCTACTATTGTTTTAGCAATATATAACTCTTTTTGTTTATAGAACTCTATTACCAGAATATCATTCGAGTCTTTCAGATAAATCCTGTGAACCTTCTCCCAAGGAACCAACTCCTCTTTTAATTGAAACCCTTTATCAGTCATAACAATTACTTCTAACCCACTCCATTTAACAAAATTAAGAACCAGTACTGATATCGGGATTATCAACAAAAAAGAAATATTCCACCAATTACCATCCGATGCCCCGCTTGAGTTGTAACCCACGATTAATTCATAAATAATGAAACCAATAAAAGGAACCTGAACAATCAAACTCCCTTTTATGATGTAGTAGTAAAAAGTATCAGTAATCGTCACTTTTCAGCGGCAATTCTTGGTATGGTAAAAATCTCTCTTTGGCGACCATCCAAATACCAAACCCCGGTTTCATCGAAGAAAGCATCTTCTTCTAGCATGATTCGAATTTCCTTTCCCCATTCTTCGATATAGGTAGCAGCGTTTAGTTCAATGGAATATGCTGTATTAAGATGTAATGGGTAATCTCCTTTTACAGGAACACCCCCCTGAGAATCCCACATCCCTAAGGTAGTACCAGCAGCATGGCCATGGTACCCCAATGGATGAGTATAAATGGAAGGTTTAATGCCTTCATCGATAGCTTCTTCACGAGACATCTTTAGTACTTCGTTTCCGGTTCTACCTTCTCTAAAATTGTTTGTAAAGATATCCTGAAGCCTGTTTCCATTTCTAAATGCTTCTTGAAGATACCCAGGAACCTCTGTTTCACCAGGTTTTAGTATATAGGCATGTTGCTGGGTATCGGTATTCAACCTTAGGTAAGTAATTCCAAAATCGACATGGAGAAGGTCTCCCGGTAAAATCACATTTTCTCCCGGTCGGCTATCGAATGTTCTGAGGTGATCGAAAGATTCAGGATCAGCTCGTTGAATGGAAACACTTGGATGAAACCAGGTTATTAACTTTAATTCTCTCACTTTTTCTCTGAACCACCACACCACATCATCAGTGGTTGTAACCCCTGGCTGAATAACTCTATCTGAAAAACCTTCAGCTATTATCTCATGGGCAATCCTGACTATTTGAGGATAGAGCACCATTTCCTTTGGAGTCCGGGTTTCCAGCCAACCAATAGCTACCTTTTCTGCTGATACTATTCGGTTTGAATACTTTTCTCCAATATTAACCCGAAGCTCTTCCAAATCGGTAGCTACAATTCCATCTGCTAAGCCAAAATGTTCGGATTTATTAATTCCAATTCGCTGTGGATCACGTTCTTCAATAATCTCCTTCAGCCTTTCCCATTGATTGGGTTGCACTTCCTTATTCCATGCTTTTTTGAATATCTCACCCACATCATATCTGGCTACAGCTAAAGTTTCTAATCCTTCCTCCTCACCCCGGTCGTATATAACAAGAATAGTTCTTCTCCGAGCAGCTAGCCAGGTAGCAGGTAACATGGTTTCAATTACCGGATCTTCGTTGTACTCCCTGGAAATAATTACCCACATATCAATGCCTTCTCTTCTCATTATATTGGGAAGCACAGTTTCAATTTTGTCCTTCAACAAATCATTGATCACCTCTGCTCGTTGCTTCATAGGAAGAATTTCGGGATAGCTTTGAGCTTGAGCTATCATGCTAAAGCAAATGATGAATAAAAATAAGATCCCTAAAGCGTGTGTACCCTTCATTTTTGTACCGATAAGTTAGTTTTGATTAATTAGCTCTTTAAGCTTTAAAAATTGGTCATTCCGCAGCATAAGCCGGAATCTAGATTTATATAAAGAATAGCTTTTACTATTAAAGCAAAATCTAGATTCCCGCCTGCGCGGGAATGACTAAAAATTGTGCTTTGAGTTCATGGAACATAGTATCTTGAACTCAAATTCCAGATAAAACAGATTTGAAAAGTAATCAATTCTACTCACCATTCAACCAGGCGTCTCGCAAAGCCCTTTGCTGCCTACTTGGTCTTCGGTCCAGCTCTGTTTTAATTCTATCTGATTCCCCTAGGGTTACCCGAACCCTTTTTTGTTCACCTAGACGATTAAATACTATTTCGATTGTTTGTCCCGGTCGTCTGCGTTCCAGAATCTCGTCCACATTGTTTACTGTTGAGAGCCTGACCCCTCCTACCGAAATAATCTCATCCTGTGCGTTAATACCTGCCTCATAAAGCGGACTTCCAATTCGTGCATTTCCTGTTAATCTCCAGACCCCGTCATTTTCTCTTATAGCATTACCTAACGAAGCTGTACCACGACTTTCAGGCTCAAAAATTACCCCAACTTGTTCAAATAGACTTTCATAGTCGGGCATGTCGCTATCATAAATGAAATCACCAAAGAATGCTGAAGCGAATTCCTCTCCTGCATATTCTCCGAGAAGCGTTTCTAAATCCCGAATGGAATAGGGAATTTCTGATTCCCCATATTTTTCCCAAACTAAACGCATAAAGTCATCCAGATTTAAATCTCTGAACTCCGTACGAAGCATTAAGTCGAGTGCGAGCCCCAACACACTTCCATAGGAGTAATAGGAAACAAAGGTGTTGGTATTGTTGGTAGGATCAATAGATGTTGCAGCATCTACAAAAGGAGCCCTATAGCTCATCTCAATAGGATTGAAGAACTGTCTTCCTGGCGAGTTGATTACATAATTCAACGCTCCATCCAGTCCTTCCACATATTCTTCATGAGTTCTAATTCCAGCCCTTGCCAGGGTTAACCCGGTATAATAGCTGGTGAATCCTTCAGCAAACCATAGTTCACCGCTCATATTTGCTTCTTCAAAGTCAAATGGCTCTAGAGACGCAGGTCGAATTCGCTCCACATTCCAGGCATGAAAAAACTCGTGAGAAACCGTACTGATTCGGTAATCGCCCAATGGGTCTTCCAGATCTTTAGATCCGGACACAATGGTTGAATTTCTGTGTTCCATACCATCCCCACTTGCGTTGGGCATAAAATTTAACAGGAAGGTATACTCTCCATAATCGAATTCAGGCAGCTCTCCATAAATCTCTTTCTGAGCTCTTACAATACCCATCACATTTTCAAAGTAATCGTTTATTTCCCGCTCGCTCGCTGGAGTGTGCAAAGCCATTCGTATAAGCTGCCCGTCCACCATTTCTTCTCTTAAATGGTAATCGGCTAGTAGCATAGGGCTGTCCATGAAATAATAAGTATCAGGGGCATAATAGGTATTGGTTCCAACCCTATTTAGTTGTGTAGCTACTTGCCAGTTCAGGTCTTCACGAACATCAAAGGTTACGTAAACCGGCCTGTGTTGATAGTCTCTGGGAAAAACAAAAGTAGCGGGTATGTTTAAATGAGCATGAGCTTCATCAACCTGAGAATAGGTACCGTCTCCTCTGTTAGCAAACAGAGTATATTCAAACCTGACCATTCCATTATGACCATGGACATCCCATTGTTGAGGATTTGGTCGGGATATTTCAAGTTCATTTCCTTCGCTATCAAATGCTTTTACTGCATACACATTCTTAGCAAAATTATGAATGGCATATCGTCCTGGGGAAGTTCTGCTCATCCTTATTTCCAATGGACTGTTATCCAGATTAGAGAAAACGGCGCTAATCTTAGCTTCGTGGTGAACAGCGTTCTCAAAAGATATGGTGTATTCATTGGCAGTTTGGGCTTCTGATTTCCATGAAATCAAAATCAAAAAAACGATTGTTGGGAAAGAGACTCGATGCATTATCTACTATTTGTTTAGCTCTGGAATATCAAGAGCATAAATTTGGGTTGCAACCAACTCGGCGTTAAAGAATTAAAACTGCTTCGCTAATTGTAAGTTTTTTAACCTATATTTTGATATGAAAAGACTTTTTATTTGTTCCGCTTTGCTTTTTTTGGGCCTTAATAGCCAGGCTCAAGAAGTGGATCTAACATCTGGTTCATTTGAGTATTTACTTCTTCAAGCCGATAGCTTCCAATATGATGAGAGTTTTACCTTTGAGTTCGACTATTCACCAGTTACTATAAGCAAACCGTTATTCTATTCTCTAAAAGCTTTTGAAAGCATTAAATATCGATCGATTATAGAGGAGTTTAATGCCATTCCTTTTTTTGATGTAAGAAAGTTTGACCCGGTTTCTTTTTCTGATTATTCCCGCCATTATCAAAGCTATTATTTTACCTTACAAACAGAAACTTTTAGTGAATAATGGAAGGAAGTGTACATCTCTCCATTCAGGATGGTATTGGAACCATCGAGTTTTTTCATCCCAAAGGGAATTCCCTACCAGGTGCTCTGCTTCAGCAATTGTCTGATGCTATTACTACTGCAGGTGAATCCTCAGATATCTCTGTTATAATTCTAAGGAGTAAAGGTGATGGAGCTTTCTGCGCCGGAGCCTCCTTTGATGAATTAATTGCCATAGAAGATGCAGAGACCGGAAGAGCTTTCTTCTCTGGATTTGGGAGAGTAATTACTGCAATGATTTCCTGTCCAAAGTTCATCATAACCAGGGTGCAGGGAAAAGCTGTTGGTGGCGGTGTAGGCATTATTGCTTCTTCAGATTATGCTATCGCCGGAAAAGACGCTTCTGTAAAGTTAAGTGAGTTAAGCATTGGGATTGGCCCTTTCGTAATCGCTCCACTAGTTCAGAAGAAATTGGGATTTACTGCATTTGCTACTCTTAGTATTAATGCATGGGAATGGAAAAATGCAGATTGGGCATTCCAGAATGGTTTATATAATGACATTGCTTCAGAAAAAGCTGAACTGGATGAAAAAATCGACCTGCTTGCAAAACGACTTGCCAGCTCAAGCCCAGAGGCCATGAGAAAAATTAAAGAAGTTATGTGGGGTGATACTGAATCCCTCAAAACACTGGTTGACCAAAGAGCTAAAATTACCGGATTATTGGCTCAAAGCGAATTCACTAAAGCATTTATTCGATCTTTTAAGAGGAATTAGAATCGCTTATGCTTCCTTTGGGATTGAAAAAATAAAGCGAGTGCCATTTTCTCCTGAATGGCTTACCTGTGCCTTGAGCTGAGCAGCCAATGATTTGATTAAGCTGATCCCTAGAGAAGTACCTTTTTTCTTTAGTAAACCTTCTTCAGATCCCTTTCCGTCATCGTAAATTTCCAGAAAATAATTTTCCCCTTCTTCTCTGAATACTAAGTCTATTCTTCCTGATATTTCCTGATCAAACGCATGCTTATAACAATTACTAACAGCTTCGTTCACGATCAAACCAAGTGGAATACCTCTATTAACATTTATAGATATATCCTGAACATCTAAGTTTACCTCAATATCCTGCTCGGTCTGTCTCATGGTTGTAGAAATACCTCCTACTAAATCCTCTAAGAACTTCTTGAAATTAACATTAGCCAGATCATCATTTTGATACAGGTTTTCATGAATCTTGGACATAGCCAACACTCTCATTTTACTCTCATAAATTGCATGCTTGGCCAAAGGTTCTTTGACATTCCAACTCTGCAATTCCAATAATCCTGAGATAACTGCTAGATTATTTTTAACCCGATGATGAATTTCTTTAATGAGTACTTCCTTCTCTTCTACCGCGGCTGTTAGATCTTTGGTTTGCTCGTTTACTAATTCTTTTAACTTTTTCTTTTCATAGCGCTCAAGAGCTACCTGGTTCAACATAAGTATTAGTACAAATATGGCTATAGCCATCATAATGTAGAACCTGGATGTTTTCCAGAAAACCTGGTCTACATTAATACTTGCCAATACCTGCTCTTCGCCCCAGTTCGAATTGATAGATTTAGCTTTCACCATAAAAGCGTATTCCCCTGGAGGGAGATTGGTGTACCTTATTTCATTTACATCTTCTACTACATTCCAATTGTCATCAAATCCATCCAATTTATAGGAATACAAGATCCTGCTGGGATTTTTAAAATCCACTGCATTCACATTGAAGTAAATATTATTCTGATCGAAACTGGTATGAATTTCGGGAAGCTCATCATTGGATTGAAGCTGATGATAAACGGTTTCCATATCTATCTGGATATCTCTTAGGAATACCTTTGGGGAAGCAGATGGTACGAGCTTTGTTTCATCATCTGGAAAGACAAAGGTAATTAGCCCTTTAGAGTTACTCCCAAACCAAAGCTTACCGCTTTGATCTAGAATGGCAGCGAGACCATTGAATTCTACCCCTAATCCATAGTCTGAAAAAGGAAAGTGTTGCTGCATTGAAATACCATGCCCTTTCCATGCATCAATATCGAAGTAATTGAGTCCACCATTGGTCCCCTGCCAGAGATTTCCAAATTGATCAAATACAAGGAAAATAGTCTCTTGCAAATACTGGTCATGGGTTTCAAAAGGTGTAATTTTTGCAGGCATTCCGCTATCATCAAAATCACTGAGTACGCTTATTCCTTTATTGGTACCAACCCAAATACTTCCTTCATTATCTTCTGCTAAATCATAAATACCCCCCCCCATTAGGCCTGCACTTTCGGAAATATATCTAAAAGATTTTCCGTCAAAATTTGCAATCCCACCTTCGGTACCAATCCAAAAAAATCCACGAGAGTCTTTTTTTATGAAGTTGAGCTCGGTCTGCCAATAATAATCGGTAGTTGTTTCGAAAGTGGTTAACTCTCCATCCTTATATTTCAGCAAGTTTTGATAAGCAGTAAACCAAATAGAGCCATCATCATCTACTAAGATATCACTCAAATAGTAAAGATATAGTTCATCACTAAATGAAGGTCTGAAGAAAGTATTTCCATCATACTGTATCAATTGCTGATCGAAAGTGAGCATAAGCAGATCCCCATTAGAAAGCTCTTCTATATCCCAAATCTCGTCCTGATCGAAGTATCTTTCGGGGAGTGCGATATTTCTAAACGTTCCATTTTTATAAGAACTAATGCCATCCTGGGTACCAAACCAAAGTGTTCCATCAGAAGCTTCCAGGATACTGTAAATTGAATTCACATCTAATTCAGAGGTTCCATCGTAGATTTCAAAACCGCGATCCTTAAAAATATTTACCCCATTCCCATCAGTACTTACCCATATAGTTCCTTGCTCATCTTTAATCAACCTGTATATGTAATTGCTACTTAAGCCATTGCTCTTAGTAACATGCACATACTCTTTCCCATCAAACCAGTAGAGACCATCTCTTTCCGTACCTATCCAAATTACTCCATCATTTCCTTCTACAATGTTGTACACATAATTCAGTGCCTCACCGTTAACTTCAATAATTGTATCAAGAGATCCATCAGGATTAATTACTGTAACTCCATTACTAGTCGGTATCCATTTCTTCCCATCACTAGCTATATATACCTGATAAGCTATGGTACCTGAAAGACCATTTTCTCGATTAATGACTTGTACTACTTCGTTACCATGCTCGTATTTTGCTACTCCAGTTGAAGTAGCAACCCATGAATTTCCATCATCATCAAACTCAATCCCCCAAACTTGATTATCAGGAAGCCCATTTTCTGTATTTAGAATTCGAGATAAGGAACCATCCTCACCTAGCTCAAAAATCCCATATTCATTAGTACCTATCCAGAGTTTGTTATCAGGGGTATCAGCAATAATATTGATTAGAAGAGAATCAAGATTCGCTAATTCAGGAAGATAAATCAGAGAGTCATTTCTGAACAACGCCATTCCCCCAAATTCCGTAGATACCCAAAAATTACCCTTTTGATCTTTATGGATATCATAAATCAACGGGTCTTTTAGTCCGTGATCAGTAGTATAGTTTTTGAAGTTTTTACCATCAAATCGGACCAGCCCATTTGCAGTTGCAAACCAGGCGTACCCTATGTCATCTATAAGCACATCATACACAAAGCTCGAAGGTAGACCATCATTCACTGAATAGGTCTTTACATTGTACTTCTGAGACAAAGCCAAGGTATACCCTAACAAGGTAATCGTAAGACACAGAAAAAACCTTTTAATAAACACTCCTTAAAGCTGAAGCCGAATTCTAATACAGCGCATATCCGTTTTGATCGAAATAAAATAGTCAAATACACGCTATTTGAAAAAACTCATGAAAAATATCCTTATTTAGCTCTTCAAACGGTATTATGCCGTGCAATTAACTAACCATATGTGATGAAATCTTTTTTGACTTTTCTTCTTTCCTTAATCCTTGTAAGCCTTTCTACTGCACAGGATAAATGGGATGTCTCAAATCCTGATCTTGGTGAAACTACTTCCCTTTCTTTTACTACAGATGAAGGTACCTGGATGAACCTGGATGTTAGTCCTGATGGAGAGCAAATTGTTTTTGATATCCTGGGTGACATTTACATAATGCCTATTTCTGGTGGCAAAGCAACCCTACTACGAGGGGGATTGCCTTATGAAGTACAACCCCGATTTAGCCCTGATGGCTCTCACATTTCTTTTACCAGTGATGCTGGGGGAGGTGATAATATTTGGGTCATGAAAGTAGATGGTTCGGATGCCACTCAAATCACAAAAGAAAATTTCAGGTTATTAAACAATTCTACCTGGATGCCCGATGGAGAATATATTATCGCCAAAAAACACTTCTCTTCTACTCGCTCGTTAGGGGCAGGCGAAATTTGGATGTTTCACAAAACCGGAGGAGCAGGGATTCAGTTGGTGGAAAAGAAAAATGCTCAGCAGGATATTGGAGAGCCTTCCGTATCTCCGGATGGGCGTTACATTTATTATAGCGAGGATAATTACCCAGGTGGTTTTTTCCAGTACAATAAGGATCCAAACAGCCAGATCTATGTAATCCGAAGATATGATCGCGAAGAAGGTGATATTGAAACCGTAACTGGAGGAAATGGTGGTGCTGCACGACCACAAATCTCACCAGATGGAAATACCCTCGCTTTTGTAAGAAGAGTAAGAACTAAATCTGTTCTATATCTCAGAGATATGAAATCAGGTATGGAGCGGCCTCTCTTTGAAGACCTGAGTAAAGACCAGCAAGAAGCATGGGCTATTTTTGGAGTGTACACAAGTTTCAACTGGACTCCGGATGGTGAAAATATCATCATATGGGCTAACGGAAAGATCAATAAAATTAATGTTGAAACCGGAGAATCTTCCATTATCCCATTTGAAGTTGAGTCTAATCATGAAATCGTAAAAGCAGCCCGATATAAGCAAGATGTTTCTCCGGAAACATTTACGGCAAGAGCAATTCGAAATGCCATAACCTCTCCTGATGGCAAAACACTGATATTTAACGCTGCTGGCTATCTCTGGATAAAAGAATTACCAAATGGCACTCCAAGAAGGCTTACGGAGGGATTAGATTTTGAATTTGAACCCGCCTTCTCTCCTGATGGTAAAACACTGGCTTATGTAAGTTGGAGTGATGAAAACATGGGAGCACTAAATACAGTGAATCTGGATAGTAGAGGGCGTTTTAAAAGGCCTAATAAGCTTAGTTCTGAGAAAGGTATTTACCGCGAACCAGATTTTTCTCCGGATGGAAGGACAATTGCTTTCAGAAAAGAAAGTGGAAATGGTCAGCAGGGTTTCGCTTACACTATCAATCCTGGAATCTTTACCATACCTACCAATGGTGGAATGGTAACTCAAATCACAGAAACTGGTGCATTCCCAAGGTTTAATTCAACGGGTGATCGCATTTTCTACCAAACCGGTGGGTATATTTTTGGTTCTATCAATAAAACCTATCGAAGCGTTGATCTGAATGGAGAAGATGAGAAAACACATTTCACTTCCAGTTATGGGCACGAATTTGTTCCAAGTCCTGACAACAAATGGATCGCATTTTCAAACCTGTACAAGGTGTACCTTGCTCCGATGACTATGACAGGCAAACCCATTGCTCTTAGTCCAACCACAAAAGCCATTCCGGTAAAAGAAGTAGCCAGCGAAGGTGGATATCATATGCATTGGTCTTCTAACGGTCAGCAACTTCATTGGACACTAGGGGAAGAGTATTTCACTATCGATTTAAAAAATGCATTTACCTTTGTGGAAGGTGCCCCTGACAGCCTTCCCGAACCTCCGAAAGAAGGCATATCCATAGGGCTTGAATTAGATACTCATGTACCTGAAGGAACTATCGCATTTACCAATGCGAGAATTATCACCATGAATGGAGATGAGGTTATCGAAAATGGAACTATTGTTGTAGAAGGAAACAAGATTACAGCTATCGGTTCAAATGTAAATGTGCCTTCGGGAGCAAAAGTAATGGATGTAGCCGGAAAAACGATTATGCCAGGTATAATTGATGCGCATGCCCATCTTGGTAACTTCCGATTGGGAATTAGTCCTCAGCAACAATGGGAATATTTCGCGAACCTCGCATATGGTGTGACTACTGCTCATGACCCTTCTTCAAACACTGAGATGATCTTCTCTCATTCAGAAGCCATCAAAGCAGGTAACATGATAGGACCGAGATTGTACTCAACAGGAATTATACTTTATGGTGCAGATGGAGATTTTAAAGCAGTGATCAATAATTATGAAGATGCTTACTTCGCACTTAAGAGAACCAAAGCTTTTGGTGCTTTTACTGTTAAGAGCTATAACCAACCTCGAAGAGATCAGCGACAACAAGTAATGAAAGCTGCTAAAGAACTTGAGATGATGGTTGTACCTGAAGGTGGTTCTTTCTTCTTTCATAACATGAGTATGATCCTTGATGGTCATACAGGAGTAGAACATAATATCCCGGTTGTACCACTCTATAAAGACGTAAGTGAACTTTGGAGTAACTCAGAAACAGGGTACACTCCTACTCATATTGTCAATTATGGCAGCGTAACTGGTGAGTACTATTTCTACCAAAAGTACAATGTGTGGGAAAATAAGAAACTGCTCTCATTCACTCCAAGAAGTGTAATTGATCCCCGTTCCAGACATCGCACTATGATCCCGGATGAAGAATATGATCATGGTCATATCCTTGCTGCTGAGTCTTCCAAATTACTCACCGATGCAGGCGTGAAGGTGAACTTGGGAGCACATGGTCAACTTCAGGGACTCGGAGCTCACTGGGAGCTTTGGATGATGAGCCAGGGCGGAATGACAAACATGGAAGCCCTAAGAGTGGCAACTATAAACGGCGCGCACTACCTCGGCCTTGATGATGATATTGGATCTCTCGAAGTAGGTAAGCTTGCTGATTTAATTGTACTGGATGCGAATCCACTAGAGGATATCAATAACACAAATACAGTACGGTATACTATGGTAAATGGCAGGTTACTTGATGCCGCTACGCTTAATGAAATAGGAAATCAAACTAATAATCGACTTCCTTTCTGGTGGGAGCGTGATGGTTATGGCGATCAATTCGATTGGCATGCAATAACTTTAGAAGCTGCCGGATTACAATGCTCTTGTTTCAATAGACAGTAATCTCAACTACATTAATTATTGAGAGCTAATCCGGTCAAAGGATTGGCTCTTTTTATTTGTAGCTTCTTCGTCAAAACTATTATCACTATCTATTGAGTAACCGAGCGCGTTATCTGGCTTTTATTATTGCTGCCCTGGGAGTACTTCTATTCTCAACTAAAGCAGTAATTATAAAATTAGCCTATCGATATGACATTGATTCCATTTCTTTGCTGTTGCTAAGAATGCTGTTTGCTCTCCCATTCTACCTCGCTATTTGGGGATACCATTATAAAGAGTGGAGACAAGACCCTCTTTCTAAAAAACAGGTTATAACACTCATTTTTCTGGGATTATTTGGCTACTACCTGGCAAGCTATTTTGATTTTCAGGGACTCACATACATCACTGCCAGCCTGGAGCGTTTGATCCTGTTCACCTATCCTACCTTCGTGCTCATCTTAAGTGCTCTTTTCCTAAAGAAGAAGATTACAAAAACACAGTTGATATCTATTGGCATCACTTACACTGGGATCGTTGTCATCTTTTTTGACAGGGATGGTATTACTGCCGGAGATCCTCAAGAAGTCCTCTTTGGTTCACTTTTGATTGTTATAAGTGCCATTACCTACGCTGCTTATCTGGTTGGAGCCAACTCTCTAATCGAGAAAGTAGGTAGTGTTCGATTAACCACCTTCTCTTTATTGATTTCCTGTTCAGCTGTAATCACCCATTATTTGATTACAACTGATCTCCAATTATTCCATTATCCCAAAGAGGTATATCTGCTTAGTTTTGTAATGGCTATTTTTTCTACCGTAATCCCTTCTTTCTTAATCAATGAAGCCATTAAGAGAATTGGCGCTCCTTCCGTATCCATTATTGGAAGTTTGGGACCTGTTTCTACTATTCTACTTTCTGTCGCTTTTCTTGGCGAGATGCTTACATTCACTCAAGTCATCGGCGCACTTATAATCATCTCTGGAATATTTGTGATAGGCAGAGCTAAATGAAATCAGGAAAAGCACTTTTACTTTTTCTGGTTTTAGGGTAAAATTAATCATGGAGTGTAGAACCTGTCAAACAAGCTCTGAGGAGAACGTTGATCAATAAGACTTACGAGCCGAATTCAACTTCCTTTTCGGAAATTTGACTTCTATTCTTGTTCCTTTGCCTTCTTTTCCAGACAAGATTTGGTACTCCCCTTTTAACTGTGAGGTAAGGGTTTTTATGAGGGTCTTACCCAGAGATTTGGAGTCTTTAAGTTCATCTTCTTCCAACCCGGCTCCGTTATCCTCAACAGCAAGCATATAATACTCACCGTTTTCCATCATAGAGACACAGATCTTTCCCTCCCCAACCCCATCAAAAGCATGCTTGTAAGAGTTTACTACAATCTCATTAAGTAATAACGAACAGGGGATAGCTAGATTAACATCAAGCGATATATCTTCTACCTCAGCATTTAAAGAAATATCCTTTGTATCACTCATATACATCTTGCTTATAGCGTCGAGTAGATCATTTACGTAGATCTTATAGTTTATATAAGCAAGAGTGTGATCATGGTATAACATCTCGTGAACCAGCGAGATAGACCGAATTCTAGCCTGGCTTTCCGTCAATGCTTTTGTTACCTCATCATTGCTGGATGCATATGCTTGTAATTGTAAAATTCCAGATACAACAGCAAGATTGTTCTTTACACGATGATGGATTTCGGAAAGCAAGACTTCTTTCTCCCTCAAAGAATCTCTTATCGCCTGATCCGATTTCTTTCTTTCAGTAATGTCAGTAGCTATACATACAGAACCTACCTTCTCTCCTTCATAATTAATTAAATCTGATTCAGAAAAAAGTACAGGGATTTGCATGTCTTCTTTCGCGAGTAACTGAAATTCAAAAATACTACCATCATTCTGTTTCTCTTTATAAATATCCCCCATCGACTCCATATCATAAAATTGCGTAACCGGGAGACCAATAATTTCTTCCCGAGAATAGTTTAGCATTTTTAAACCAGCCTTATTGATTCCAATAATAGCTTTCTCCTCGTCGGTAACTATTAGAGATTCTTGTAAAGACTCAATAATGCTATCAAGATAATCACGAGCCAGGGTTCTCTTCTTGAGGTTAGAGGCCATATCATTGAAAGATTTCGCTAACTCACCGATTTCATCCGTGCTTTGAATTTCTATTTCTTTATCTAAGTTACCCTGTCCTAATTGTTGAGCTCCATCTCGAAGCTTCTTAAGCGGATTTGCTATCGACCGATAGATATAGAGTGAAATAAGAACAGCCAGAAGAACACTAGCTCCGAATGCTATACCTAAAATCTTATTTAGCCTGGATAATTGTAGGCTTAACTCTTTCTTTTCTTCTGTGTGGTAAATCAAGGTTTGCTCTCTAAGCTGCGAAATAGCTGGTGTGATATTGTTTCGGAAGAATGGACTTATGGATGTATTAAACTGAACACTGGCTTGTTCTGCATCTTCCTCCAAAAGTATCAGCCATTCTTTCGATAGGTTTGTATATAATTTGATTCTTTCACTTAGCCGATTAGCCTCTTCTAAATTCTCACCACTGCTTTGAAGATGGGAATTTTCAAAAAAATCGTACATACGATCATAGTCCATTTCAATCCTGTCAATCTGTTCTTCAAATTGTTGGATTAAAAGGGTTAAGGTAGGTTCATTCAGAGTAGTTTGACCTTCGAGAATACCATTAGATTCCTTAATAGCAGATAAGTAGACCAGGCTTTCATATAACCCAATCTCGAGGCTGGAAGTAATTTCAACTAACCGATTCGTTTGGGCACTGTTTATAACCAGGTGATTTTGAATTTTACCCGAATACCAACTTGACAACACCCCCAGGGATGCTATTAACAAGCTGATGCAGACAAAACTTAATATGATTTTGTTTCCTAATTTCAAAATAGCCTCTTAACAAATTAGTATTTGATAATAATAGAAATAACAACTTAAACGAATTAGAAAAGACTCATGTAACATTTCAAGGATAGCGTTCTCTACGAATGACTCGTTCTCTAAAATGAGTTCAGAATTGTCTACCTATTTAGTACTTCTGAAAAGGAACGCTTGAAGTGCTCCATTTCTTTTTCAGTCCCAATAGTGACTCTCACACATGTAGGAAGACCAAATGCCTGAATCCTTCTTAAAATCACTCCCTTCTTCAACATAGTTGAAGTAAAGAAAATGGCTTCCTCTTCCGTTTCAAAAACCATTACAACAAAATTCGCTATTGATGGGATGTATTGAACTCTTTTCTGATCAAAAAAATCGTACAGTTTTTCTTTTTCCTGTTTTACAATACTCCTTGAATTTTTTAAAAATTCAATGTCTTTAAAAGCTGCCAAAGCAGCCGCCTGAGCAATAACAGTAGGCTCAAAAGGCATTTTAGTTTTATAGAGATACCCGATTATTTCTTTACTAGCAATCGCATAACCAATTCTAAATCCTGCTAAACCATATCCTTTCGAAAAAGTTCTTAATACGACCACGTTCTCATAGTTGTAGCTTAATACATCGGGATAATCATTTACTTCGTAAGTGTACTCGTAATAAGCCTCATCCATAATGACCATCACATCACTGGGAATATGTTCCATGAGCCATTCAAACTCTTCAGTTGTGATGTAGGTGCCAGTAGGGTTATTCGGATTTGCGATATAAACCATCTTGGTATCGTCATCTATGGCATTTACCAAAGCTTTTACATCAAACTTATACTCTCTCGTTAAAGGGGTTTTCTTAACCTTTACTCCACGGATCTGAGCCTGAACATACATTCCAATAAAAGTGGCATTTGAGGTAACTATGTTCTGCTTATTAAGAAAGAATGTCTTGCAGAGCATCGAAAGAACGCTTTCTGATCCTGCCCCAAAAATTACCTGACTCTGATCGACTCCGTTTTCGTTAGCAATTTCTTTAGTAAGCTTTTTTGTTAAAGGATCAGGATACTCATGAGCATATGACAAAGCCTCCTGAATTGCCGGATAGACGTGTTTACTGAAGCCTACTCGATTTTCATTTGAAGCTAGCTTCGAGATTTGATCCGGTTGATATTCTTCTACAACCTCTGCAATTGTTTTACCTGGTACGTACGGCTTTAACTGTTCTATATTCGCAGGCACCAGGCTATGCTTACTCGTCATGTTTTGATTCTCCAACTAATTTAAATCATAAGGTACGATCAATGAAACTAACTTTCAGAATGAACTCTCAATACGTACTTTAGGATTATGAAAAACATTATTGTTACAGGTGCTAGTAAAGGAATAGGAAGAGCTGTTACTATTCTACTCGCTCAAAAAGGGCATAAGGTATTTGCGATTGCACGTACCGAGCGCGCACTAAAGAATCTGATCCTCGAAAATTACAAGGGAGATATTGTAACGCTTACTGCAGACTTAACTGATGAAAATGATATTGATCATATAGTAAAAACAATCGGTAGTGAAACATCTATTGATGCTTTAATTAATAATGCAGGGCTATTAATTAATAAACCCTTTTTAAAAACGTCTATAGATGACTGGCAGGAGCAGTTAGAGGTAAACTTGATTGCCCCTGTTCGATTGATTAAAAGAATTCACCCCAATCTAAGGAGGGGCAGCCATATCCTTAACATTGGAAGTATGGGTGGTTTCCAGGGAAGTGCAAAATTTGAGGGTCTGTCTGCTTATAGTGCTTCTAAAGGAGCTTTATCAATTCTTACTGAAAGCCTTAGTGTAGAATTCGCAAATTCAGGAATAGCAGTAAACTGTTTGTGCCTTGGAGCAGTTCAAACAAAGATGTTGAGAGAAGCTTTTCCTGGTTACCAGGCCCCTACTTCTCCGGAACAAATGGCTGCTTTCATATCCGACTTTGCGCTTAACGGACACAACTACTTCAATGGAAGAATTCTCCCAGTCTCTTTAAATAATCCTAATTAGTTTGTTCAAAGGCAGGTCATTTTGTTAACTTTGTCCAAACCAAAACTACTTACTTCTAGATGAAGCATTTCGGTACGATCATTTGTTTTACAGCGCTCTTCCTCTCAACTTTCACCTTCGAATCTAAAGCCCAAACGGTAGAACTATTAGCCGGCAATACACTAAATGGGGCTATGAATGGAACCATTTTAGGGGGGGCATCAATGGCTTTGGCAAACAATGATGACTTTTATCCCCTTCAGGTTGGACTCGGATTGGGCACGCTGTATGGAATTGGAATGGGAGCCTACGACATTGTACATGGCCAGGGTCAGGAAATTCTAGTATCGGGATTATTCAACGATGGAAGTAATAGCTCCATCATTGTTTTACTAGATACCTTTTATGGAGCTGCAGCTGGCGCTGTTATTGTTACTTCAGTAATGCTTGTGGCTAATGAACCTCTTGTTGATGGGCTACAATATGGTGCAGCGATAGGTGCCTGGGTGGGTTTTGGCTTCGGAGTTTTTGATACGTTTTTCCTTGCAAAAAGAACTACGGCTTCAATTGCTTCTGATTACAGACCAAATAATAATGCGGGCGGACTTGTAGGAATTGATTTCGAGAACGGCACTTCACTTGGACTGGTGCAACCGTCGTTATTTTATGGGATCGATGTTAATTCATCGGATATTAATTCACAAATTCAGCCAAAGCTTGATCTTGTAAACTTCCGATTTAACTTTTGATCTTAACTTCAGCTAACGTCCTTAATACTTCCCTTACCGTATTTACATGGCCACTTAGAGAATGATGTAACCCATCACTCAAATAATTCCAGGCTTTGGGCTCACCTTCTCCCATTCTCAACCCTTTTGGGTCAACGATTCCACCCGTTTTACCAGATACTAACTGCCTTACTTGTTCCAAGTCTTGAGCCTCAATTGAGAATTCATATAATGGATTGGAATCCAGAAGTTCAGATATTACCGGAGATGGAGTCATCCACAGAGTTGGATTTTCTACCTGATCATCAAGTATGAGCGAAATGGTGTTGAGATTTTCCCACGTTTCAGATAAAGGTATGAGTGTACGGTCTGAAGCTATATTCAATCGCTGAACATCAAAAGTACCTAGAGCAACAAAAACCCAATCTGGGTTATGTATTAGTACATCTCTGTCCATCCTTCTTAAGGCTTCAGAAGTTGTATTATATGAGACTCCTGAGTTAATGAAGTTAAAAGCCGGTTTTTCAAATGAGATCTCAAGAAGGTTTCTCAGAATACTGAACCAACTTTGATCGTCTTCGGTAATAGAGTCACCAAATGCTACAATAGTCTCCTCTCCGTCAAACGGTAGTTTATCGATAAGATCAATAACCTCTTCCTCTTTCAATAGTTCAAGAGCGGCTTGTTTGGCGTTCTCTTCAAGATTACATCTATAAGTTTCTAATTCGTCTAAAGAGATTCCCAGTAGAGCTGCTTCGGCTTCTTTACTTTTGTTGCCAGGAAAAAGCTGAAGCTTTTTTTCAATGTGATAAAAGGGAATAATAAACTGTTCTAAAATTCCTTTTTCTTCATCTGATAATTTCTCTTTACTCATTTCTTAAGTGTATTAAATGCTGTTCAAGTTCTTCAACTCCGGCACATGCACTCTGTTTTATATGAATCCAATCTGCATAGCTGAAAAGCTCAGGAGTTGAAGGGTCAATTATAAATTTGGGAATACCTTTTTTTGCATAGTTTACAAGACTTGCAGCAGGATAGACGACTAATGATGTACCAATTACAATGAGTAAATCAGCCTGTGCAACTATCTGAGCCGCAATTTCAATTAGCGGAACCATTTCTCCAAACCAAACGATTGCTGGTCTTAACTGAGAACCATCAGGTGCCTTATCTCCTGGATTTATGTCATTTGTTCCAATCTCAATAATATGAGAATCATCAAATTCACCCCTTGCTTTTGATAACTCACCATGAAGATGTATTACATTTGAAGAACCTCCTCTTTCGTGTAAATCATCTACATTTTGGGTAATAACTGTTACCTCATAGTCTTTTTCCAACCTACCTATAAAGTAATGTGCCGCGTTAGGTCCCGCCTGTGAAGCTTGTTTTCTCCTTAAGTTATAAAAGGCCAATACCTTCTCAGGATCCTTATTCCACCCATCTATTGAAGCAACTTCATGAACATTGTATCCTTCCCATAAACCTCCTGAGTCTCGAAAAGTTGCCAATCCACTTTCGGAGCTTACCCCTGCACCAGATAGAACTACAATGTCTTTAACGGGCATCTACAGTAGCAAGACTAAACCAATTACTTTCGGTGAGGTAATCTTCAACTACTTCTAGTATTTGAGAAGACTTGAATGAATTTAAAAGGTTGTCTACCTCTTCCTGAAGTACAGCCAGGGCATTGTCAATCATTTCAGAGTTAAACCCTTGCTCTCCTAAATTAATTGTAAACTCCATAGAGATGATTCGTCCTAAAGCTCTTCCTAGCTCAACCAGCTTCCTTTGTGGCATCTTAGCATCTATTTCAAAATTTAGACCTTCTTTAAAATAGTCGGAAGCATTTATAGTTAGTTCATAGTTCTTTAAAAAGTCATATAGGTTTGTACTCTTAAATTTTCTCATCATTTTGAGTACTGACTCACTGATCTGCTGATATAGAATATCATTTGAACCTTCAAAAATCTGAAATGGACGACTATCAACTGTTGATCTTCCTGCAATATGATCTAAACGGTAGCCTTTAGCCCCTGTGAGCTGTAATAATGATTGAGAAGCTTTCTGCATATAATCTGTAATCACTGATTTAATAGCATTAGCCTCTACATCCATTTTCGCTGTGTTTTTCTCAAGTGGAATATTCAAGCTTGTGAAGTTGCACATTGCAGAACACACTGTAAAATAGGATTGAAGCTTGTTAATTCTTGATTTCACCTGGTCATAATCGATCAGTCTACGTCCGCCAACAAATCTTTGACGACAGTGTGTAATAGCCTCATCCATCATTCTTCTCAAAAATCCTGCTCCCATTCCAGGAAATTGAAGTCGGCTTCTATGAAGAAGGTCGAGCATTAATGTAATGCCTGTACCTTTAGGCTCTAATTTGTATTCCGATGGAACTTCAATATTCACCCGATTCTTTCCATAAGGAATTGGGTACAATCCAAGATTATTGTAGTATTCTTCTACATTAATTCCTCCATTTCTAGTGTCATGAATGAAGAAAGAAATATCTCTACCTAATTGACCATCCTTACTTTTTTCTCTTGCAGTCATAAGCCAATAATCCGCTTTTCCGGTTAACCCGGCCCAGTGTTTCAAACCCTTAATCGAGTATGAATCAGTAGCAATTTCCCTAACAAAAGAGGTTTCCATCTTTAAAGCCTCAGATCCAAAATCAGGCTCAGTAATCATCAAACCACCCATTTTTCGATCATTCAGGATACGTTGATAAATTTCTTCTTTTGTACCCTCCTGAGCATAATTTGCTACAGGTTGAATAAACAAAGCTCCGTTGATACCCATCATCAATGATAGTGGCAGGGACTCATATGAACTAGCTTCCAGCATTGCTAATGCTTCTGCTGTGTGACCTCCAAATCCCCCATAATTGGAAGGAATAAATGCTGCTAGCGGAGTAGGACTCAAAATACTCGCTAAATCTTCATCTGCTATTCCTCTTTTAAGAGAATCTTTATTCGTCTCTAAATCTCTCTTAAAAATTTTTGAAAGTTTGTCTTTGTATTCTTTTAAGAATGATTCAAAATCAAGCATAGTGTGCCTTAGATGGATAATTAAGTTTGGTAATATACGACTTAAAACCCTTAAAATTTGAAAAGCTCTCGAATAAAAATAATGGGAATAAAAAAACCCTTTCGGAAATCCGAGAGGGTTTTTTAAAGGGGGAAAGGTGGCGACCTACTCTACCGCAAAGCAGTACCATCGGCGCTGCAGGACTTAACGGCTTTTGTTCCTGCGAGTATCTAATTCTTCAAATAAATTTTTAACCTGATTGTAAAATTGTTCACTCTTATCTTTATTTGCTACCTCAGCTTTATGAACTCTATGTACTAACCCTGTGGAATCTACTAAAACCGCAATTGGGTTTACGAACTCATATCTAACATCAAAGATATCTTTTTCGGGACTAATCAATTCATACTTAAAACTAGCGCCAAACATACGAGTTAAATATGTAGGAGCCTTTTGTGTTATTAAGTATGCATTAAACTTCTTAGGATGTAAATTATAAACTTCATTTAATAGATTTACCTCATCTTGTATACATGTTTGGCAGCCTTGATCAGAAAAGAAAACCTTAAGTTGAATCTCATTTTGAGGTATTAGTACTCTATCATTGACTATATGAATAAGAGTACTATCTAAAGTCTCAACATTCCAACTTGATGAATTTGAGTTTTCATGAAGCTCTTCTATTATGAGATTTTTTTGTTGGTTATTGTATAATAGCCATACATTCAAAACTATTAAAATACCAATAAGTATAGTTGATTCTAATTTTTTCATTTTGAATTACCATAAGAAAACTTAAAAAGCGCGTCTCGAGAATAACTCATACCAAAAATTATTGAATCGCCCTGATTTACAGTAAACCTGTCTATATCATATTCCGAACCCAAACTAAAAACTTTCACAGGCTCCCCTTCCCAGTCAAGAACTTGTACATGCACCTCTTTTTCTTCCTCATCTAATAAATACTTGGCATTTTTTAATAGATATATATAATCATCAGTTACTGTTATATCATGAAAAAATTCTGGATATGCCCATTGTTCAAATAATACCATCTCATATTCTGGCCCCGTATTTTCTTCTTGCATGTAAGAACTCTTTCTCAACTCAAAATTCTTATCACCCACTTCGTAAATTTGCAACAAAGGCGAATAGCGCATTGCAATTGCTAATTTATTATTTGAAGGCGAAAGATCTATATGTCTCGAATTTAGGGTAGACATATTCTGACGATATGCAATATCAGTAGGATCGCTAGGCCTAAAATCTAGATTTGGTAATCGATAATAATTGAATTTGTTAGCACTCGGATCAAAGTCAAATAAACCTGTTCTTTGATCCAAATTCTTATAATAATGACCTGAATAGACTCCTATAATTTTAGTGCTATCTATATAAAACGCCCTTGATATACGACGTAGCTCCCGCGGAAACTCATAAGAATTTTCCATATATGGGTTTTCATTTTCTATTGATTTACTAAGATTTATTTTGTCTAATGTCAACAAATTTACATCAACGTTTGTTGCTATTAAATCTTCTTCTCTATGAAAATCATATATTTCTACTAAATCGTTGAATTCATTTGGCCCTTTACCTATCCTTCCAAATCTTGTTCTGAATTTACCATTTCGATCATATATTCCAATTAACATATTTTCATTTGCCGTCGTCACCACTAAATTAGAATCAATGAAATCCAAGTAGAATAATCTGTAAAGTTCATTTTCTTCTGTTTCAATTTTCTCACCTACTAGTTCAATTGGCTCAGGCATCGGCTTTATATAGGTTGCATCTATTTTCTCATAAGTATCCGAGCAACCGATAACCAGCAAAAAGACAATAAAGATAGATTTTTTCATTTATTTCAAATAAGGTGATCTTCAATAAGATCACCTTTAAATATTTAGCTTAATTTTCGCCTAAATCTTCAGGTGTACATTCTCCTGCTGTTCCAGAATGTTGCCCTTTCTTTTCTGTACACCCTAGACAAAATACAAGAGTATGTCCAGTGCTGTGTGAATATGCGGAATAGCAAGGTATTTTATCTGGATCACTTGCCCTTACTTCCTCACCACCTAGACTTATTTGAAAAGTAGAAGTTATGTTTACAGTTATTATAGCAATTAAGCATAACATACCTGTTATTTTTATTATCCCCTTTTTCATTTGTAAATATTTTAGTTAAAAGTTTTAGTCATGTCAGTATATATATTTATTTACAATAATGTGTCTATTATCATTAATAAGTCTTAAGTGTAGACTATGTGTAGATGATAAATTTGAAAAGCGTTTAAATAAAAAAACCCCTTCTTTGTGGGGAAGGGGTTTTTTAAAGGGGGAGAGGCGGCGACCTACTCTACCGCGTAGCAGTACCATCGGCGCTGCAGGGCTTAACGGCCGTGTTCGGGATGGGAACGGGT